>JBGTKR010000148.1:0-14367 GCA_041744535.1 Pyrinomonadaceae bacterium | reverse complement strand
AATTTACTGGAAACGAATAATTTTGAAAAGGTGCTGGTTTTTACACGAACAAAACGCGGTGCAGACCGTCTGGCACATATTTTGTCAAAACGCGAAATGCACGCCAACCGCATTCATTCAAACCGTTCGCAATCGCAGCGTGAAACCGCTTTGCGAAATTTCAAAGGCGGAAAAACACGAATTCTGGTCGCCACCGATATTGCTTCACGCGGGATTGATGTTGATGAAATATCGCATGTGATAAACTATGACGTGCCGCAGGCGGCGGAAGATTATGTCCATCGCGTCGGCAGAACCGGACGGGCAGGCAATGAGGGAAAAGCGATCACGCTGGTAACCCCTTTGGAAGAAATGGCGATGCGTGATATTGAAAAATTGACCGAACAAAAGGTAACACGGGTTCTCTTGCCCGATTTTGGCGGAACTATGGCGGTTGCAAGCGAAAATCTTTATAAAACTAAAAAACCGAACGGTTTCAGAAAAAAAGGTTCATCCCGCTCATTTCGCCGTCGTGCAAGAAAATAAAAGAGTTTTATTTGTAAATTAAAATGTAATTAACAGGAGTTTTTCGATGAGTGAAAAAGTAGTGCATACGATTGGCGAAAGAGTTGAAAAAATGTGTCCCGACTGCAAAGAGGAGTTGGGACATGTTGTAAAAAGTGTAACAAAACTCGGAAAAATATCCAGAGTAACCTGTTCAAAATGCGGCAAGGTCGGCACTTATAAACGAAAACCGAATGCCGGAAAAATTAAAAAGTTGGAAGGAAAAAAAGGTTCGCCTTATGACCAGGCAAAAACTTATCGGACGGGAGAGGTTATGGATCATTCGGCTTTCGGTGTCGGCGAAGTTTTGAAAGTTCCGAATTCCAAAATGATAGATGTTCTATTTATGGATCGCGTGCGTCGTCTGGTTCATTCCCGTTAAAAACCGGATTTATCCGAATAAGAATTTAAAATAGTTCTGTAAATAGGAATAGACATTTTAACTTATTTTATATAAAATGTTTACGCATAAATTCTGAATTTTACCGAAAATGTAACTTTCGGACCAATAAAAATTAAATGTGTTTAACACACATTTATTATCCCCGATATTTAAACTCTAAAAATCTGAATTTTTAGAATTTGTCTTTCACTTCCCGTTTTACCTTTGCTCATTCACGGGTTTAGGAACTTGGCGGTATAAATCTATGAAAATTTTACTATATAATCCCGACAACGGAATAACACGCAATTTTATGCCGCATTTATGGATGTTTTTGCTTCAGGCATTAACTCCGAAAGAACACGAAGTGATTCTGATTGACGGCAACGCCAAAGCAATGACGAGGGAAGAACTTGTCGAATTTTGCCGCACAGAAGATATTGGTTTAATAGGAATCGGTGCGATGACCAGAATGGTTGCAAGAGCTTATAAAGTAGCCGATGCTTTGCGTGATGCAGGTTTTAAGGTCGTAATGGGCGGACCGCACGTTACCGAATGTCCCGACGAAGCGTTAGGTAAAGACGGCGGAAAACGCCACGCCGACGCGGTAGCACTTGGCGAAGCTGATGAAACTTGGGGATTACTCGTCGAAGATGCGGCAAACGGTCAATTAAAAGAAATTTATAAACCAGCCTTCGATAAAAAGGGAAACGACATCAAGCCGAGTCTGCAGCCGTATCCGCATATTCCCTGGGAAACTCTGGATTTAGAACAATTCAGTCTCGTGCCGAAATTTATGAAACCGGTTCTTTCAAGATTAGGTGAAGGTTGGGGGAAATTTTTCGTCGTGCCGATTGAAACCGGACGCGGCTGCCCTTACGGTTGCGAATTCTGCACGGTTACGGGATTTTTCGGTGATTCGATTCGATTTCGCACAAATGAAAGCGTCGTCGAAGAACTTCTGCGTTTGAAAAAACGTGCGAAAAATGAACGCGGACAAATGGCGGTTTTTTTTATTGACGATAATTTGGCGATCAATAAAAAGCGTCTGAAAAAACTTTTGCAAGCGATCATTGATGCCGATGCACAACTTCCGTGGGTGGCACAGATCAGTGCAAATCTGCTCAAGGATGAAGAATTGGTTGATCTCATAAAAGCATCGGGCGGTAAATGGATTTTTATCGGAATGGAATCAATTGACCCGGAAAATATGGCTTCGGTTAATAAAAATTTCTCAAAACCGTCCGATTACAAAGAGGTTTTAGACCGTCTTGCCAAAAGAAATATTTACGCGATCACGTCATTCATTTTCGGAATGGACAATGACACAACCGGCGTAGCGGAAAGAACCGTCGAACAGATCGAAAGCTGGTCGCCCGGACTTCCCGTTTTCGGACAACTTACGCCGTTTCCTTCAACTCCGCTTTACACGCGGCTTGAAAAAGAAGGCAGATTATCGCGTCCGAAACACTGGCTCGAATTTGCCCCATTCGTAATGGCACACAAGCCATCAAAGATGTCCATCACCGATGCAAAAGCCGAAGTTGATTACGCTTGGTCAAAGTCTTACAGCCCCGAACGAAACGCCGAAGCACTCGAACAAATAAAAGATGCTCCGATTGAATTCCGCATCAGTCATTTCGTTTCCCGTATATTTTTTCGCGGAATCTACTTCCCGCAAATGAAAAAAAGCGATTGGCTGAAATTGCTTTTCCAAAACCGCCGAACGATTTTCGGTTTGTTCAGGGAAGGCGTTGTAACTTGGAAAAATTCCAAAAAAGTTAAAGAATCAATTCGGCAAGATCATTTATATAACAATTAATTTGTTATGGCTTTTTATTTTTGGAAAGTTTTGGATTTTCAAAATAAAAATACAATTTAGAAAAACAAGTTCAGAGTCTAAACTTTAGTTTGTCTTTTTGGTTAAAACAAGAAACAAACTAAAGTTTGGACTCTGAACTTGTTTAATAAACATTGGATTCTTCGTTTAACTTTTAAAGCGACAAACCGTAAAATCATTTGAGCAATAAAATTATGAAATATATAAATGTAATCGGCGGCGGGCTTGCCGGAGTTGAAGCCGCGTGGCAATCGGCGGAACGCGGGGCGAAGGTTAAACTCTATGAAATGCGTCCCGTTAAGCAAACTCCGGCACATCGCACCGATAAATTAGCGGAAATCGTTTGCTCAAATTCGCTGAAAACCGATCAGGTCGGTTCTGCTCCGTATCTTTTAAAGGAAGAATTAAGACGCGGAAAATCACTTGTGATGGAAGCGGCGGAAGCCAATAAAATTCCGGCGGGTGCGGCTTTGGCGGTTGATCGCGGAGAGTTTTCGGAATATATCACAACAAAAATCGAAAATCACCCGAACATCGAAATTGTCCGCGAAGAATTTACAAAAATTCCCGAAGACGAGATCACGATCATCTGCACCGGACCTTTAACGAGCAATGCTTTGACCGATGAGATTATGAAACTCACGGGCGACGCGTCGCTTTATTTTTACGATGCGATTGCTCCGATTGTCGCGGCGGATTCGATAAATATGAACATCGCCTTTAAAGCCGCACGTTACGGACGCGGCGGTGATGATTATATAAATTGTCCCTTTACAAAAGAGCAATACGAAACTTTTTATAACGAATTGATAAACGCAAAATCAGTTCCCTTAAAAAGATTCGAGGAAACGCATTGGTTTGAAGCGTGTCTGCCACTCGAAGAAACGGCTCGACGCGGAGTTGACACTTTGCGGTTTGCCTGTATGAAACCCGTCGGTCTGCCCGATCCGAAAACTGGTAAAGAGGCGTATGCCGCCGTGCAGCTTCGACAGGAAAATCAGATGGCGGATGCTTATTCACTCGTCGGGTTTCAAAATCATTTGCGTTATCCCGAACAGAAGAGAATTTTACAATTAATTCCGGGATTAGAAAATGCGGATATTCTGCAATACGGACAAATTCATCGCAATACTTTTATTGATTCACCAAAAGTTCTAAATGACAGCTTACAGGTTGTAAGACAAGAAAATATATTCTTTGCCGGACAAATTACCGGAGTGGAAGGCTATGTCGAATCAGTTGGAACGGGCTGGCTTGCGGGAATAAATGCAATTCGACTCTTACAAAATGAAAGACTAATCACAGCACCATCAAAATCGGCAATCGGCTCACTATGTCGCTACGTAGCAAACGCCGAAACAAAGAATTTTCAACCCGTAAATATTACATTCGGACTGCTCGAACAACTTCCGCCCGAACTTCGCAAAAAATATCGAAATAAACGAGAACGCCATAATTTTCAAGTCGAACTTGCATTAAAAGATTGGGATAAGTGGCAAAAGGAAATAAACGAAAAATCTCTGGAGGCTCACCGATAAAATATGTCAACAATTGTAGTTGTAAAAAAAGATAATAAAGCCGTCATTGCGGCTGACACTTTGACAACCTGCGGAAATACTAAAGAATCTGCTGTTTATGTTGTTAACCACGAAAAAATTATTGCCTACAAAGATAATTTTCTGGGTGTTTCGGGTTCGGCGAGTCTGCAAATTGCCGTCAACTGTTTTTTATCGGAAACAAAGAAAAAATTCTCATTCGACAAGATCACGGATATTTACAAATTCGGACTTTTGCTTCACGCCGAACTCAAAGACAAACATTTTTTGCGTGCCGACGATGACGAAGATTTTGAAACATTTCGCGGCGACATTTTAATTGTTAATAAAAATGGGATTTTCGGACTTAGTTCATATCGCTACGTGCAGGAATATTCAAAATTCTACGCCAACGGAAGCGGCAGCGAATATGCACTCGGAGCGATGTTTGCGGTTTATTATTCAAAGAAGTCCGCAGAAGAAATTGCCGCCGTCGGAGTTCAGGCGGGAACGGAATTTGACGATGGCTCTGCCGCACCGATTCATTCATACACAATCAAGTTGCAGAGTTAGAGTTACTGATAGTTGCAGAGTTACAGATAATTGCAGGGCTTGAATAATAAAAACAAATTTTTTTTACCTGATTTCCAACTTATACCGTTTCCCGCTAGTGTTCAGTCAAAGTTGCTTTGACGGATAAATAACTCGTATTATAATTTGTTGTTATGTAGAAATTTCAATATAACAACAAATATACATTTTGGGAATTATTAATAAAATTTTAACTCTCTCAAATCTAGGCTTCGCCTCCCGCCATTCGATTTTTTCAGCATCAACTCCCAAAGGCTCATTTTCCAAACGCCTCCGATGCCAAATCCGCACACTCGAATATAAATAATCTTCCGGTAAGAACAGTAAACCACACGGGGAAAAACCAAACTATTATCGTGTCAGCTAAAGCAAGTCCCAATCCAAACAAGATTATTAAGAAAGGCGATAAATAGCCAACTGTTTTCAATTTCTTCTCACCTTTCATTTTGAGATTATTATTTAAATCAACTTGGATTAATATTCAGCTTTTCGTTGCCTTTAGCATTGGAATCCGGCAATTGCCCCAAACGGCTTAAAAGCGGTGTCATCGTTAAGCCTTGAGCAAAAACCGAAAATGCGACAACGCCGAATGTTACGGTCAAAATCTCTGAGCGATACGGAACGCTTTCGGGAATTCCGAGTGCGAGTGCCAACGCCAACGCTCCACGCAGACCGCCCCAGAACATTATGTGTTGGTGTTCGGAATCTATTTTCCAACGCGATTTTGAATAAACGGCAGAGATCGGATAAATGGCGATTGCACGGGCGATTATTACGGCGACGATTGCCACACCGATTGCCACAATGCTTTTGCCGAAATCTTGATACGCTTCGCTGATTCCTAACAAAATAAAGACGACCGAGTTGACGACAAAGGCAATGAATTCCCAGAAATCTTCGATAACTTCGTCACCTTTTTCGGTGATAAAACCGAGTTCGTTTGTGTTTCCGACGAGAATTCCGGCGGTCATTGCCGCTAAAACGCCCGAAAAATGAACGCCCGAATAACTGAATTGTTCGGCAATCCAAAACGAGCCGAAGGCGGCAACTGTTGTCAAAGCCAATTCGACCAGATGATCTGTCGTTCTTCCGGCAATCCAAAGGCACACGGAACCGACGATCACACCGCTTGCAATTCCGCCGATGACCGATAAAAACATTGCCAGAGCCGCCGTTCCGAAAGTCATCGTCTGTCCCATCGCAAATGTCAAAGCGATGGCAAAAGCTACGGCGGCGGTCGAGTCGTTAAACAAAGATTCGGATTCCACAAGCAGACGCAGACGACCTTCGACCTTCGCTTCTTTAAAGGTTGCGATCACCGAAACCGGATCGGTTGCCGCGATCAAAACGCCGAAAAGTGCCGCCATCGTCCAACCCCAACCGACGACAAAGTGCATAATCGCCGCCGTAATTCCTGCCGAGAGCAATACGCCGAATGACGCAAAAGTTATCACCGGCAAAAGGTCGCGTTTTAACTCTTTCCAATGAATATAAAGTGCCGCTTCAAAAATCAGAGGCGGAAGCAGAACTTTGAAAATCAGTTCCTTGCTGAAACTAACCTCGATTCCGAGCGGCACAAACGCCAAAATAATTCCTGCTATAACTAAGCCAACCGTGTATGGAATCTTAAAACGCCGTGCGATAATCGCCACCACCGCACCGATCAGCAAAATTATCTCAACCGCTTCAATTCCAAGCCCGCCCGCTTCCGTTCCTGCTGTTTCTGCTAACATATTTTCCGATTATAGACGCTTTGATCATTTACTTGAAATTGCGTGATATGAAAGATTTATTCGCGGGCAAATTTTTACTGACTTACTTCAACTTCTTCAATATCCAAAATCTCTCTCAAAACCGTTCCTGAAATCTCAACCAAAAAACCACGTTTCCCGCCGTTGATATAAATTTTATCCAACTCGAAAATGCTTTTCTCAACATAAATCGGCATTTGCGTTTTCAGACCAAACGGCGACGTTCCGCCAAATAAATATCCCGTTAAATTGTTAGCTTTTTCACTCGATGCGGGCGAAACTGATTTCACATTCAAAAACCTTGCCAGATTCTTTTCCGAAACTTCCCTGTCGCCGTGCTGCAAAACGATCAGAGGCTTTTTCTCATTCGTTTTAAAGACGAGAGTTTTAATCACAGAATGTTCATCAACCCCCAAAACTTCAGCCGAATGTTTCGTTCCGCCCTTTTCGACATATTCAAAAAGATGCGGCTCGAAATCAATCTTTTTTTGTCTTAGAAATCTTATTGCCTGTGTTATCGGATACTTCATTTTTTCTCTTTTTTTGCTTTCACATTTGTAAACATTTTATACCATTTGGCTTTCTTCAATTTTTTCACGGCTTATAATACTGATCGCAAACGCCATCAGCAGATAAAAAACCATCGCAACTTCCGAATCGCCTAAATTATAATGAACCAAACCGCTCGTAAAAAATCCGACAAGTCCGCCGAAGCAGCCGAGAATTATTCCTTTTTCCATCCAATCTCTAAATTTATTTTGCCGCAGGGCTTTGAGCATCTTAAATGCGTAAATTCCTAAAATCCAAAGCCACAAAAGCAATGCCGGAAATCCGCGTTCAACTAATAATTGCAGAGGTGTCGAATGGAAATGTCCGGGCGGGAGTTTGCCGTTGTCGAATAATTTCCATTCTTCCTTGTAACGCTTGATCGAATCCATTCCGACACCGACGGTAAAATTTCGTGCGTTTTTTGTCCAAAGTTCAAAACCTTCGCGGTAAACCGTCTGCCGCCAGAGCATCGAATCATCCTTTGTGTCATAAAAACCGACTTCCCGGCTCTGCTGCAAAAAAAACAATCCGCCGATGATTACCGGAATCGCAATCAATAAAGCAACCAAGATAACTTTTCGTGAAGCTCCGAGCAAAATTATCGAAAATGCCGAAACGATAAATGCTCCCTGCGATGCCCGCGTTACGGTCAAAAGCAACGCAAACGCCATCAAACCGACGCAGATAAAAAGGAAATACGGCGACAGGGCGACACGGAGAAAGGGAGATTTTTTTGGTTGGCTTTCAACTTTATTTTTGCCTTTTGCCTTTTGCCTTTTGCCTTTTTGCAAAACGAATCCCGCAATAAAAAGTCCGAGAGTCAGCGAAGCGATCAATTGCAGAACTTCGGCATAGGTTGCATACATCCCGTAAAACCCCGATGAACGCCAGTTTCTGCTTTTTTTCCAGTTTCCAACGCCGAGTTTTTCCAAAGCATTTCCGCCCGTCAGCAGATCGCTTTTTTTAACATCCACGGTCAAATAAAAATCAGGACGGTAAAATCTGACTTTTGTAATGTCATTTTGTCCGATCTTTGCCAGTAAATCTTCCGGTGTTCTCACCTTTTCGCCGTTTGCTTCAAGCACCGTATCGCCTTCCCGCAGCCACGCTTTTTTTAGCGGACTATCCGCCCGCACATTATTTATCTCAACGCCGCGACCAATAAAACGCTCGACCGGAGTCCAGACAACATTGACCATTGAGGAAAAAATTAATGCAAAAGCCATAAACTTTGCGGCTTTAATGTTTCGCAGATTATTAACGGCAAAAAAGAAAATTACCAAAAGCGAAACATTTCGTAATTTATCCAGCGAAATATCGGGAGCATAAGAAAAAACCGCCGTCAGAACCGACCAGCCGAAAAAAGCCGCAAGCGGGATAAACAAAGCGGTTTTTATAAAAACGGGTCGCGGTTTTATAAAAAACCGTGCGATCCGGAAAATTATTCCAAGCACCAAAGCGATCTGTGTTGCGGCAATCGAATGCGGTGCGGATACGACCATTAAAAATAAAAACAAAAATGCCAGCCGTTCCAAATATAAAGCGGTCTTATTTTCAGTTTTGATTCCGGCGATAAAATCCAATTTCTTAAAAAAATCTTCCATAATTAATAACAGTTCAGAGTTCAGAGTTTAGAGTTACAACCTTAAACTCTAAACTCTAAACCGATAAAGCTGCTTTTTGATTTGTATTTAGTAAAGTAGTTACTTTATCAGTATTAACGGGGAAAATTATCAGGATAATCAAAATTTAATAATTTTGAAAAACTTAACATATTCGGCTGTGAATCAAACAACCGGATATTAGAATAAGTTTTATACGATCAGTCTTTATAAATGAAATAGAAGTAGATCATAATCAGATTAAAAGTGGTTGAGATTCCGTTGGTGATAATAATTGGAAAATCTGATTTAATCACGCCGTAAACCGTCCATAAAATCAATCCGAGAGTTAGAACGGTAAACATTTTGATCGAAATATCGTCAACGCTTTTTGTTTTCCAGGTTTTGTATAACTGCGGCGTAACGGCGATTGTTGTGCAGAAACCGGCAAATAAGCCGAGCAATTTGACTAAATCCATTTAATTATTTCGTTCCTTTTGAATAAATTTCGTCGGGGATAAATTTCCCTTTTGAAGCCGAATAAATAAGGTTTTGAGCAAGGTCAAAAAGATGTGCTTCACTTTCAAAAAAGTGCATCATATAGCCCGCCGTATTCGGAAAACAAACGATGTCGCCGACGGCGGGAACTTTTTCGAGTTCGATCTTTCTTTTAAGCAGAAATTCCTGTTCGAGACAATATGCACCGACGAAAAATGCGGAAACTTCCGTGTCTTCCGATGTCGGTTTTTCCTTATAGATAATTGTCGGTTCAAGCAAAAAATCGGCACTTGAGCTGAACATTTGTGTGCGGTTCATTTCCAGACCGATGAGCCAATCGCCGTTTAAATCCCGTTTGCGAAAAGCGACTCTCGCCGCGGTCATTCCGGTTCGGTCAAGTAAAGAACGTCCCGGTTCGAGGCGTAATTCGATCTCTCTCAGCCGCAGCAATTCGGCAGACGTTTCGCCGTTTTCGTTTTTGTAATTTAAGACTTCTTCAAAAAATAAACCACGCGGAGTTTTGTTAAAATACGGATAAACCTTCGGTTCACCGTGCAGTTTTCCTTCGATTAAATTCATTCCGAGCGGATCATTTGCAAAAGTTACCGCTTCGCGTTCACCTCTGACCGCCGCCTTTAGGTTTTTGTGAAAATCACGCCATTCCGTTTCGTTTTCGAGATAATTGACCAAAAAACCGCCGCCGATGTCTATAAATTTTGTTTCGATATTTACGGCTTTTAACCTATCGGCAAGTTCTATCGTTTGAACGAGTGCCGCACCGCGTTGTGAGCGGGAATAACCGTTTAAGTGAAAATGCAGACCTTGAAATTTCAGATGCGGAAAATCTGCGGCAAAGTCTTTTATAATGAGTTGAAAAGCTCTTTCGGGCGTAAATCCGAACCGCGTATAAAGCGTTTCGCCGGCAAACTCGAAACCTCCGATTCTCACACCGACTCGTGCGTTCTTACCAAAACCGGCGGCGGTTTTCTCGATCTGTGCGATCTCATCCAAATTGTCAACGATTATCAAAACGTCTTTTTTAATCGCCAGTTCGATCAGACGCTTTTCCTTGATCGCCGCCGTTAAAACTAATTTTGACGCATCAATTCCCAGTTCGAGACATTCCGAAACTTCATTAAATCCCGCCGTATCAACACCGAAACCGAGCCGTTTTGCTTCCAGACAAAACGCCGCACATTTATTTGCCTTGCGTGCAAAATAAACCGTGTGCTGCAGCTGATATTTTTCCAAAACATTTACAAATTCGCGGTAATTCTCGCCGAAGGGTTTTAAATTATGCAGATTTACGGGCGAATTATATTTCTCGAAAAGTTCGGAAATTTCCGCAAAATCCGCAAAAACTTCCTTCATCCAATCGGCTAAGATCGGCGTTAATTTTGTGTAATCGGATTTTGTTGATGGTTTTGCCGTCATAAGTTATTTTACGGATATTTCCCGCCTGATATTCTCCGCCCAGATGCTCGCAAAATTATTTCGGCGGCGGGAAAGCGAATCATTATCAAACGTAATTCCCTCGGTCGGCGTGCCGTAGGCGGCGAAGTTTTTTTGGGATCTGCCTTTCGCATTTTTTACAAAGCCTTCTTCGGACACTTCCAAACAGCCGACGTTAAAATCTCCGTTGGAAAATGTTTTTATCGAGCCTTTTTCCAACAGATTTTTGTAAAGCGGCGAAGCATTTTGCGGAATTTTGTTTTTCGGGATTCGTGCGTCAATCAAATGCTTAACTTCGCATTCAAAACCGTTTTGTTTACTTTTTATGTTAAAAAATCCCTTCTCAAAACCAGTAAAAACCTGCGGTTCTGCTCCGATCTCGAAACTTAAAATTCCCGCTTCGGCGATTGCCGGAATTTTTTCCATTGATTCAATCGGCGGACCGAACGAGATTCGGCAGAGCATTCCGATATATTCTTCAAGAAATTTCTTGTGCGAGGCGGGCGTTAAACCCGCAAAATTGTAAATTTCGCCAAATATCGGCGTGATCTCCCGCCAGACGGCAACAACCGCCATCCAGGGACTTTTATCTTCGCCGTTCTTTGCTTGCCTGATCGCTTCGGCAATGTAATTTTCAATAAATTTTTTGTGCGACTTTAAGTGATACTCGGAGTTTTTTAAAGGATCAAAAAACTTGCTCAGATCGAATCTTTTTTCGGTGCGATATTCGGCGTGGAAATTTTGTATATCTTTGACAAAATCTTCAAAATCTGCGGTTTTGTTGAACGTAAAATCTTTGTTTTCCATCAAAACCCGGTAATAAGCAAAGATCATTTCCCGTTCGACAAGCGTCCACAGATCACGCTCGAAATCCAATTTCGGAGTCGAAGAATGCTTCCGAATCTCGCTTATTTTTTCTTTTGTAAAAAAACGCAGAGCAAAATCCGGCTTTCCGCAAAACGCACCACGCGGCAGGATCGGAATCCCGCTGCGTGAAAACGGATAGATGACTTTCGGCTCATTTCCCGACGGCACATATTTTATGATTTTACCCTTAGAATCCCGCTCAAATTTCCCGCCGCGTCCGACCGTCAAAGCCAAAACCGTATCAACAAACGTCAGCCCCAAACCCTTTATCGCCACACTGCTTTTTGCCGGAATATGCTGTAGATTTTCAACCGGATAGACGAATGGAACAAAACTCGTATCGGCAAACTGCTTGGTAAATTCGCGGTAGGATTTTTCCGTTTCGGTTTGATTTCGGCTCGTGTGTCCGGTGGTTAAAATTATGTTTTGATATTTTGTTCTTAAACTCCCGATTTTTCCGTCTTTTTTTAATTTTAAGACGAATTCCGAACCGATCTCGTCTATATCGTAAACTTCTCCGACGATTGTTTTGACGCTGAGATTTTGCGGTAAATTTTGAACAATCCGCTTAAATCCGTCTTGCAGGTATTCACCGACGATTCCGCGTGGAACGTAATCTTTTTCGCTGATCTCGACCTTTCCCGCAGTCTTTCGGCGAAGCCATTCGGTTAAGGAAAGCGTTTCAAAAGTAACCGCCGGAGGTTCTTCGTCAATCCACATATTTATATTGCCGATGCAGAAATTTATCAACAAATAATCGGGTTGGACGGGATCGTAAATCTCGCCCGAACCGAATGCCGGAGTTTTGTTGAAAATGTGGATTTCCAAATTATTTTCCGTCGGAAATTCCTGAAATTGTGCCGCCAGCCGCTCAAGTGCATACAAACCCTTCGGACCGCCGCCGATAATGGCGATAAAATGTGTCGCCCGGTTTTCTGCAAATGTGTTCGGAATTTGCGAAATATTGTTTATTTCTTTAACTGTATTCATCAGAATATTTTTTCTAGGCGGCAAGTCTTAAATAGTTTGTTTCTGTATCGAGGTTTTCGCCGAGATTTTCAAAAACCCATCCGTCATTAAAGATCGTTTCCAAATATCTCTCGCCGCGGTCGCAGACGATAAAGGCGACATTTGCGTTTTTTGGAAATTCGCCCTTTAATTTATCAATCGCCGAAATCGCCGCTCCCGTCGAGCCGCCCGCTAAAATCGCTTCTTCATCAAGCAATTTGCGGCAGCCTTTGACGCTTTCAATATCCGAAATATGAACGGCTTTGTAAATTAGATTTTCTTTTAAGAATCGGGATTTTCTGCCCGCTCCGTGTCCCGGAATCATACGTTTTTTCGGACTATCTCCGAACAAAACGCTCCCGACCGCATCAACCGCAATGATCTTTGTTTTCAAATTATTATCGGCGACAAATTCCGCACATCCCATCAGCGTTCCGCAAGTGCTGGCGGCAACGAACATATAATCGAGATCGTTTTTCAATTCGTCCGTGATCTCCTTCATCGTCAAGCGATGCGTTAAAACATTTACTTTATTGCCGTATTGATTTGTCCAGAAACCTTTATTTTCCGAAGCCAGCAATTCTTTAACGCGGTCTAATCTCGCTCCTAAAAAACCTTCGTGCGGATGCGGTTTTGTTACTTTATCAATTTTTGCTCCGAAAGTTTTAAGAATTTGCAGATTTTGTTTGTTGACATTCGGATCAACGACGACGAGCAATTTCAGCCCGATAAATTTGCAAACCTGTGCCAGACCGATTGCCATATTTCCCGAACTCGATTCGATAACAGTCGTATTTTCCGTTAATTTTCCTTTGTTATAAGCGTCAAGCAGGATCGCCAGAGAGGTTCTGTCTTTGATGCTTCCGCTCGGATTTAGAGACTCGAGTTTAGCATATAAATTAAAATCCTCGTGCGGATATATATTCTCAAGTTTAACCAACGGCGTTTTGCCGATAGTTGATAAAATCCCCGAATCAAATTGTTTTGTGAACATACTGCCTGCCCGCCTTGTATATGATTAATTTATATTCTCAGTAGATCCAAATTTTAGATTTTCTGTTTAATAGGACTTTCGCTTGAAAATATCCAACAAACAGCCTTTGACCGCCGCACCCATACTCTCGTGCAACGCCGCATTGACCGCCGTCTGCAACTCATCCAGATGCTCGACTTTCAACTGCTGATGGCGTTGTTGCATAAATAGCTACAAACACGATTTTCAGATATTGTTTTAATGTATGAAAAAGAAAACATAACTGAAACACAAGCCAAAAGCTCAGGAGTCGAAAAAGACTTATCGTGTCCGTAACTGGAATGAGTATAACAAATCTCTGGTTAATCGTGGAAACCTGACCGTCCGGATTTCCGATGAGGCGACCCGCAAGTGGTATAACAAGGAAAAGACGGGTAAAAAAGGCTCGTCAAACACTTATTCGGATGTAGCGGTTGAAGCCTGTTTGATGATGCGTTCGATATTTCATTTAGGTTTGCGGCAGACCGAAGGGATTTGTTAATTCGCTGCTGAAGTTGGCACAGATCAATCTGAGTTCGCCGGATTATACGACTCTTTGCCGCCGCTTAAGTTCTCTGGAGATAAGTTTGCCGGTTAGGAATCTGTCGGACAAAATGCACGTCGTGATAGATTCTGAGATGGTCTAATAAAAGGTTCTTCCGCACTTTTGGTGCAAGCCTCTTGTAAATTATTGTGAACACTAAGTTTGCAGGGATAATAAAATTTGCGGCTAAAATT
>JBGTKR010000147.1:0-2767 GCA_041744535.1 Pyrinomonadaceae bacterium | reverse complement strand
ACCGCGGCAACGGGTCTTGAAACAATTGCAAAATTCACCGGAGTTTTTAGAAAAGTCTGCGGTATTACAACGGATGAAAAAGGAAATATATATCTTTCTATTCAAACTCATATTGATAATAAACACAGTTATCTGCTCAGTCTCGAGCGAAAAATTAAATAAAGCAGCCTTTAAGAGAAATAAAAATGACGAGCAAGAAAATTTTCCTGCTCGTCTTTTTTTCGTTCAAAATGAATGAATCGGTCAAAATGAATGATTCAATTATGTTCTAAATGACCGAAATTAAAAGTATAAGAATTTGAGAACCGACTTAAACCCTTATAAATAAAGGACAAAAGGTAAATTATTTTTTGGAACGGGCATTGCAAATAAATAGGCGGGGAGAATACCTCAAAAAAAATAATACCATAAGGAAAGATTATGTTAAATCAAAAATTAGTTTCAATAATTACGAGTTTAATAGTCTATTCGATGTTCATAACGCCGATGGCTTTTAGTCAAACAAATTACGAAATAAATGAAAATTTGACCAAACAACCAGCTAACTTAAAAGATGTAAAATTTTCAAAGTATTTACAGGACTTTACAAATCCGGCTGAAAACGGACGGATTCAGTTTATGCCCGAGTTAAACTCGGAAACCGAAAGGGTTTTGAGAATTTTGACGGCATCGGTAAAGAAAAATGCGGTTTTGGTCGGTAGTTTCTCAGCCGATCAAACGAATATTTTTCATAACATTGCAGTAAAAAGTGCAGCTAAAGACGCTTCGGCGGTATTAAAGCAAAAAAAGATTCTAAAATTGAATCTGAATGCAATTATTGCAGATTCGGGTTCGGATCAAGAAGTCATCAATAAACTTCAGCAGATAATTTCTTCATTTGAAAAATCAAACAAAAAAATTATTTTAGCTTTGGATAACGCAGCGATTTTTGCAACGGATAATCCGCAGTTCGGGTTTGCAGTTGCGAAAAACTTACGCAAATTGATTGCCGATGAAAAAATTCAGGTTTTAACTTCCGTGGCTTCCAGAGACGAATTTAGTTTGGCAATCGCCTTTGATGCACAATTAAAAAATAAATTTCAATTATTGGAAAGTCTTGATTCTGAAGATTCAGCCGACTTGAACGATCCTTTTGTCGGCGACGGCATCTCACCCGATCTTCGTCAATTAATGACAAGCAAATCGCCGAGCGAGAGAGTTGAAGCGGTTATTCAAACAAGCGACATCAATAACTCGAAACTCCGCAATCTGCTTGCTTCAAATGACGTAAAAATATTAAGCGAAGCGAAAAGTCTGGAGATGCTCACAGTCGAAATGCCGTTAAGCGTCGCCGAACAGATCGTTGCAGCCAAAGCCGCAAAGCATCTTTCACTTGTCCGCCGGACAAATGATCTCGGACACATCGAAGCCACGACCGGCGTTGATGCAATGCGAGCCGTTTCCGGTAATTCCACTTTCGACGGTCGCGGAATCGGAATTGCAGTTTTAGACTCGGCAATTTATGACAATCATCACGCATTTGTGGATGCAAACGGAAACAAGCGAATTCCTGTAAAAAAAGAATATATCGGCGGCGGAAGCGAAGATAAATTCGGACACGGAACGCACGTTGCGGCAATTGCCGCCGGACGCGGCGGAAAACCGGGCGATAACAATTCGATTAAGGCGTTAGGTAACTATCAGGGTATCGCTCCCGGAGCCACTATAATCCCGGTAAAAGTTCTCGATAATAAAGGATCGGGTAAAACCGACAGTTTGCTTAAAGCGATTGATTGGATTCTTACCGAAAGAACCAGATACAATATCCGCGTTGTCAATTTAAGTCTCGGAACTCCCGCTATCGAAACATGGAGAAATGATCCGTTGTGCCGTGCCGTTAGAAAATTAACCGCTGCCGGAATAATAGTTGTCGCTGCAGCCGGAAATAACGGTAAAGACGCGAGTGGAAATAAACTTTACGGGATGATTCATTCACCCGGAAATGATCCGACGGTTATTACGGTCGGTGCAGCAAATACATTCGCAACGGACGTTAGAAGCGATGACGGAATGGCTACATACAGTTCCCGCGGTCCGACACGCTCATTCTATACAAACGAAAATGGCGTAAAAGTTTACGATCATCTGGTTAAACCTGATCTCGTTGCTCCGGGAAATAAGATTATTGCTGCAAAGGCGGTTGAAAATTTACTGGTTTCAACGAATCCTGAACTAGATGTTAATACGACAGGAAATAATGAAGAATCGCGGGTGATGTATTTGAGCGGAACTTCGATGGCGACTCCGGTTGTCAGCGGTGCGGTGGCTCTGATGCTGCAGGCAAATCCGACACTCACACCGAATATGGTCAAAATGATTCTGATGTATTCGGCTCAACAGATTCGCGGATTTAATATGCTCGAACAAGGTGCCGGACAAATCAATATCGAGGGTGCGGTTCGACTTGCAAAATTAGTCCGACAGGATTTAAGCAGTTCAACACCGCTCGGAACTCAGATGCTGACTTCCGGCACTTTGCCCAATCAAACCTCTGTTATTGCCGGACAAAATGTTCTCTGGTCGCAGGGCATAATTCTCGACAAAGGCTATGCTCAAGGCACGAAACTCATCACAGATTACCAAAAAGTATATGGTTTAGGTTTGATGATGAGCGACGGTTTAATGATGAGTGATGGCTTAATGATGAGCGATGGCTTAATGATGAGCGACGGTTTAATGATGAGCGACGGTCTAATGATGAGCGACGGTTTAATGATGAGCGACGGGG
>JBGTKR010000146.1:0-2463 GCA_041744535.1 Pyrinomonadaceae bacterium | reverse complement strand
GATATGCAATTGTCCCGAACCTGAAAGAATAAATTCCTTGGTCTGTGCATCGCGGTCAAAGTGCAGACTCGGGTCTTCTTCCAGTATTTTGTGCAAAGCGGTAGAGATTTTCTCCTCGTCGGCGCGTGATTTCGGCTCGATGGCAAAGGCAATCGCCGCTTCAGGGTAATGAACTTTCGGAAAAACAACCGGAGCACTCTTTTCGCATAAAGTATCGCCTGTCTGCGTTTCTCTGAGTTTAACGGCGGCAACTATATCGCCGGTTTGCGCTTCATTTACCTTGTCGAGATTTTTACCTTGAATTACATTTAATCCGCCAAAGCGTTCCTGCGTTCCGCGCGAAGAATTAAACACGGTCGCGTCGGACGAAACTTTACCCGAAACGATTTTCATAATATTGATTCGTCCGGCAAACGGGTCGGCAATCGTGCGGAAAACGTAAGCGGAAAACGGTTCGTCATTGCTGTATTTTCGGGTAACTCTTTCGCTCGATTCGTCCGCGTCGGTAAATCCGTATTCGGCTTCGTGAAGTGCCGGATGCGGCGCGAATTCAATGATGTGATCAAGCAAAATCGAAAGCCCGACGAGCGTTTCCGACGAAACTGCGTAAACCGGACACAGACGACTTTTTGCAATTGCCTTCGAGAGATTCGGAATGATGTCCTCTTCTTCCAATGTTCCCTGTTCGAAATATTTTTCCAGCAATTCATCATCCGATTCGGCGACAATCTCGATTAATCTTTCTCTTGTGCTTTCAAATAAACTTCTGCCTTCTTCAGGAATAGGAATTTCTTTTGCTTTACCGTTGTTGTCGAATTGATAAGCCTTTTGATGAACGACGTCAACCACGCCTTGAAATTTATCTTCCGAGCCGATAGGAAGCGTAAAAGGAACTATCGAACGGGCAAAAGACTGCGTAGCCGTATCGAGCGCGTGTCCGAAATCGGCGCGTTCTTTGTCTAATTTGTTGATGACCATAAAACGCGGCAGCATAAATTCGTTGGCATAATTCCACGTTTTTTCCGTTTGTACTTCGATGCCGTTGACAGCGTCAACAACGACCAGAGCACAGTCGGCAACGCGCAATGCGGGACGGGCGTGCGAAACAAACGCCGCATAACCGGGTGTGTCTATGAGATTTATTTTTGTATCCTTGTATTCAAGATAAGCAAAATTATTATTGAGCGTAACTTTTCTGGCAATCGCGTCGTCTTCGTAATCGGTAACGGTCGTGCCGTCGGTAACTTTTCCCCAACGCTGGGTTGCTCCGGCAATATGTAAAATTGAACTGACAAGTTGGGTTTTACCCGCGTCGCCGTGTCCAATGACAGCCAGATTGCGGATATTTTCGGTTGAAAATGCTTTCATAGTTCGGCAAAATCTCCTTATTATTTATTAAAATTTTGGATTCCAAAGCCCGGATTTCAGATTCAAATACGAACTGAATGCGGAAAATGTAAATATACAGACTTCAGGTAATATTTAAATTTAACGGACAAAAAGCAACTTGGCAAGATTGTCCGTCTGCATTTGAAGGTTTTAACCGCCATAAGCTAGGATAGCTAAATGTTTTTCCGAGATAACTATTTGTAAATTAAATAAAAAAGCAGTATGAATAAAGCCGTAAATTATAGCAAAGATTCAACTTATCGCCCCCCCCCCACAGTTTTCTTCCGGGCAAATTGATAAACTTCTTTTTAATCTCGATATAAAGTTATTCGAGAAAATCAGCAGTCAATCAACCGACGATGATAAAAAATCGCTCTTGGCGTGTCAGTTTGCCGTCCGTGAACTCGAACCGAAATATAATTATTTAGAAATCGGTTCGTATCTCGGCGGCAGTATCCAGCCGCATCTTTTGGATGATAAATGCGCGAAAATTTATTCGATAGACAAGCGTCCCGCGCAACAGCCCGACGAGCGCGGCATTGATTATATTTATCAAAACAATTCAACCGCCAGAATGTTGGAACATCTGCGCCGCGTCGCGCCCGAAAAAATGGATAAAGTCATCACGATTGACGGTGATACGAGAGAGATTGATTCTTCCGTAATAAAAGATAAAATCCAGCTTTGTTTTATAGACGGCGAACACACGGACGAGGCAGTTTTTTCGGATTTTAAGTTTTGTCTGAGTGTTTTGGACGAAAACGGCGGAGCAATTCTGTTTCACGATGCCCAGATAACCTACAACGGCATTGCCGGGTGTATTAAATATCTGGAAAATAACGGCAGAAATTTCCGTATTTACAATCTGCCGACGATTATTTTTGCCGTCGAGATAGACGGTTTTCCCTTACACCAAAATACTAAAATCATAGATTTGCTGACCAACAATAAAGGATATTTGGAATCATTGCAGATTAACGACAATTACAGAAAATTTGCCAACCAATTTCCATTCGGTTTGCTGCGAAAATGGTATGTAAAAATAAGAAAACAAAATGTTTGCGAATAGTTCAT
>JBGTKR010000145.1:0-20482 GCA_041744535.1 Pyrinomonadaceae bacterium | reverse complement strand
GACACTCCGTTACCAACAGATTCGGCATCTCCGAAGTTACCGTTTAATCTAATTCTTGTAAGGCGTGCATTGATTCGATTCCTTGCATTTCCGTCTAAACCACTTATCCAATCCGCAAAAGGTGTTTTCCCGTCTTCTGTGATGTAGTTACTGATCTTCATAACATAACTATCACTTACAACAAATTGTAGCTTATAAACTACAAGTTTAGCAAGTTAATAGATGTTTAACTCCTTGTCAAAGTTGTAAGGTCTTGTTTTTCTCATAGTTACTGGAAATTAAATTATACAATAACACTAAACTTATAGTTGTAAGATTTGGTTAAGTTATTAAAAGCAAATAACCGTTTTGGCGTATAGAATCATAACTCAAATATGATTTGCTATTTCCTTTTCCGCTCTACCAACTTTCACCTGTCCATTCATTAGCATAGGCAAAAGCCAATCTCTAAGTTCTGCTAGTTTTTGGTTTTCTATGTCATTATTGATCTTCTTTTCTAAAATTGGATTTATTATTTTATCTAGCTTTTCTGTTAATTCTTTTGGTGGAATGGCAATTCGGCTTTGTCTTAAATGTTCTTGGGTAATATGTCCCATAGTTGTTTTGCGAATTTCAGCCATCATCTTAAAATGTTGCAGGTAATTTATTAGCTGATAAAAATAAAACGATTTAGGATATTTTTTTGATGTAACCTTGAATATATGTTGATTTAATCCACCTTTTCCGCCTGTCCAAATTTGAACCTCTAATGATGCAGACCAAGAAAATAGAACATCACCATTTTCTACAACAACCTTTTCTGGAATGTCTGGAGTTACAAATTCTGAATTATCGGTGAAACCATCACGCATTTCTCTGATTTTTATAACTCTTAAAAATTCTTTTCCAGTAGGTCTATATTTCTGACAAGCAATTCCATTTGTATAATCTGCAATTGCTAATAAGTTATCAACTTTCCAACCGTCTGGAATTTCTCTTTTCAATTTATCATTCCAGATCATTTTGCCACCGTTAGTTTTGTATGGTTTGCCGTCTTGATCGGGAAAATCGAACTGGACAAACCAATAATCATAAAGCGTTTTTGCCATCGCTTCTAATTCGGCATTGATGCGGTTGTTGATTTCGATTTTGGAATCTAAGGCGGAAAGAACATCAGCAATTTTTTCTTGTTCACTTAAACTCGGATATGCAAACTCCACCTGTTTTAAAGCAATTCCTGTTAAGTGTTTAATTGTTGAACCGATGAAATATCTTTCTAGTTCTCCGTTTCTACCAGCGAGTAAAAACCGATAATATATGAATTGATTATTGTAACCTTCTTTTATACGCACTCTATGCAGGGCTTTTTGAATCTTCATTTTTGGAAGTTCTTCTTTCCAAATTGCACAACGTCCCGGTTCTCCTCCTTCACAAATCACAATATCACCGCTTTTTAAGCCATATCTTTCTTGCTCACTTTCCAGAAAACGCATCGTGTTCAAATTTGTTAGATCAAAACTACCCCAACGCACATTTATATTAGCTAAATACGGTTGAAATTCTCCCTTGTTTTTTTTCTTGTCTAACATTTTTCCAAGACACATATCGGAAATATCACCAAGTTTAATTTGTTTCCATTCAACCAAAATTTAATTCCTCTATTTGCTTGTGAATTTCTGTTTCTAAGTTTTTAGATGCAGAAAAAAGATCAGCTAAGTTTTGTCTGTAAACATTTATCTTTTCCGTAAATTCTTCGGGTGAAATATCTGTGTATTCTATCTTTATTTCAAAATATTGCCCTGCACTAAATGAATAATTTTTCTCTTTTATATCGTCGTAGCTGACAACAACAGTAAAATCATCAACGGGTTCGTGAATGTTAAATGTTTTGATAATTGTTTGTTCTTCTTCGTGTGAAAGTAAAGTTTTTTGGTTTTTGCCTTCTTTTACTTTTTCACCTAGCTTTGAGGCATCCATTAAAACAATATCGCCTTTTTTGTTGGCTTTATCAATAAACAAAATTGATACATTCGTTCCCGTTGTAGCGAAGATATTACTTGGCATTGAAACCACGCCACGCAACATCTTTTTATCAACTAATTTTTTACGAATCTTTTTCTCAATTCCGCTTAGTGCAGTTATAAATCCGGTAGGAACAACAACTGCCGCTTTTCCTTTATCCGAAAGCGAAAACATTATGTGTTGGATAAACAACAAATAGATCGCCATTTTATCCTTGCTCTTTTTCGACACATTTGGAATACCTGCAAAAAATCTATCGTTGTTTTCCTTGCTGTCTAAATCTTCGTGATAATCGCTGAAATCCAATTTGAAAGGCGGATTTGAAACAATGTAATCAAAAGTTTCTAACTTATCTCCGTTTTTATGATAAGGATGAAGTATTGTGTTTCCTTGAATTATGTTTTGAATTGAATGAACGAGATTGTTTAAGATTAAATTAAGCCGCAACATACTGCTCGATTTTTGAGAAATGTCTTGCGAATAAATTGTGCAGCGATCTTCTCCGATGGCGTGAGCAAGATTCATTAACAGAGTTCCAGAACCGGCTGATGGGTCGTAACAAGTTACGTCTTTTACAGGCTCATCAACCAAGATCGAAGCCATAATTTTTGAAACTGCGTGAGGCGTGTAATACTCGGCATATTTTCCGCCGCCGTCTTTGTTGTAATCTTTGATGAGATATTCAAAAATCGTCGAGAAGAAATCAAACTTTTGGCTAAAGATTTTCTCGAAACTGAAATTAACAAGTTGATTAACTATTGCCTTACAAAAATCATCTCGCTGCGAAGCATCCGTTATGTAATTGCTCAATTCATCAAACAAAGTGATTTTCGTTCCTCTACCTGTTTTAACTGAAAAGATTTCATTATTGAAAATCGCAATATCTCGCAAAGTATCATCAAAAAACTTTGCAAATTCTTCCATATTTTGTTTGTTATGAAGATTTGAAAGGAAATGTCTGCGTTTGAGTTTCGCACTTTCGGGAGGCAATCTTAACAGCAACATTTCATAATCATTTTCGCTATATTCTGCAATGTCTTGTTCCCAATTTTCAGAATTTTTTAACTTGTCATCAATCTCTTTTACTTCATAACCGAACTTATCGTTCATAAATTTATAAAGAAAAGATTGTGTGATGATCTTAAATTCGTTGCCATCATTGCCTAAACCGTAAGATGTGCAAACGCCTTTAAGATTGTCTATCAATTCCTTTGTTTGTGCTGTAAAATCCTGAGTTATCATTCTTCTATTCCTTTGTATTCGTCAACGTATTCTTTAACCAAACATCCGTTTATAAATTTTGCAGATTCAGATTCTAATTCAATGTTAGTTTCTTCAAAACTTCTGATTACTTCATTTATCACAAAACCGCTAAAGAATGCGTCATTATCTAAAATCTTTGAATTGAGCAGAACTTTGTCGTCAACTTCTTTCTTAATTCCCAGAAGCATCTCGCAAATCTCACTTTCTCTTTTTGAGATATTGCCACGCTCTAAAATTCGTTTGTGAGTTCGTGCATATTTCGGGTCAAAAACATATTTCTTTTTCAGATTATTGTTGCGGCGGTTTAGTTCTTTTACCTTTTCGTAAATTTTCTCAAGTGATGCAATGTTAGCAGTCATTTCTTCCTGTGTAATTTCGTCAAGATTCTTATCTGCAAAAAGACGTTTTAGTTCTTCATAAAGCGAAACAAATTCCGGGTCTTTCTTGTCAAAATTATCTCTTAAAGCCTCACGGGTTTTGCGTAACGTATTTTTGAGTTTGTCGGCAATTATCAATTCTTCTTCGGAAACTTTGCGAAACATAAACAGAACATTTTCCAAAGCAGAATTGAGTATGTTTGTTGTGTCTGAGTCGTTCTGTAAAGACTCTTTCAAGTTCAACATATCAAGATGTCTTGCTGTTTCATTGAAAAGAATCGTTAGTTTTCTAAAATCAATTTTTTCAAGTAAATCAAAATGTCCGTAAAGACGAATCAAGTTATAAAGATTCTTTGCATCCTGTAACGCTCGTTTGATTTCCAGAACTGTTTTACGGTCTTCTATTTCAATGATTTGCTCGGAAAAGATTTCGGCATTTTGTAGATCAAATTCAAATAGCTTTTCTTTAATATCTCTGATTTCAACTTCGATTTCTTCTTTAGATTTGAAAAGGTTTGAGTATGTTTCCATCTCATCACCAAGTTCGGCTTGAAGTTCATCAAAATATGCTTTGTTTGTTTTTTCAAAGTTGCTGCGAATGTCTGCAAAATCTACAACAAAACCATATCTGAATTTTTTGTAAGGTCTGTTTACTCTCGTTAAAGTTTGCAACAAGTTGTGATCTCGGATAAGTCGCCCAATATAAAGTTTTTTCAAACGCTTGGCATCAAATCCGGTCAAAAGCATATTGTAAACAAACAATAAATCAATTTTGCCATCTTTGAAATCTTCTACTTCTTCTTTGCGGTCATCTTTAGAACCTATGTCGTGCAAGATCAGAGAGGCTTTCAATTCGTGTTTCTTTTGATATTCGACAACTTCATCGGAGATATTTATTGAAGGCGTGAAATCTTCTACTTCTCCGATAATCTCTTGATTCGGGTTATATTTATTCACAAAAATTTCAAGCAGTTTTTTAGCTTGCTCGGAACTATCGCAAACAACCATTCCGCCAACCGTATGATCTCCGAAACGTATTCTACTTTTTACAAAATCTTCAACAATATAATCAAGCATCGGTTCTACAAATTTATCGTGCGAATATATTACTTTGCGTTCAACATTACCTTTTAATACTTCAACTTCTTTTAAGGCTTGCTCTAATTGAATTTTGTAATTTGTTTCAATACCTTCACGAATCAATTTCAAAGTGTAGCCATCTGCGATTGAAGAATTGTAGTAATACTTATGAATGTAATCACCGAATGTTGCTTTTGAGTTTCGATCATCACCGATTAACGGAGTTCCTGTTAATCCAATCAAAATAGCGTTTCTATCAGAGGTTGAAAGATTAGCTAAGAAACTTCCTTTCGGGTCATAGCTTCGATGAACTTCATCTAAAAAATAGACTCTCTGAACATCTATGTCGTAATCGTTAGCTTTGAAAACGTCTTTATCATCGAACTTATGTATATTTACAACGGTTATCTCAGGCTTTCCTTCTAAATTATGAATTGCTTGCCTTGTGCGGAAATCTCTAACTAATTCATCTCTGGAACTAACTGTGTGAACTTTCAAACCTCGACTTGTAAATTCTCTTTTTGCTTGATTGAGTAGGTCTATTCGATCAACTATAAAATAGAATTTCGGAACAATACCTTTCTTCTGAAAGTAGTTCGTTAAATAATGAACATTATAAAATGCAAGGGCGGTTTTTCCGCTTCCTTGAGTGTGCCAAATGATGCCTTTCCTAATTCCTTTATCCAGCGTTTTCTCAATTTCTTTTGTCGCAAAGAATTGAGGATAACGCATTATATGTTTTTGTAAACCTTTTTCTTCTCTCACATAAGCAATACTATATTGCAAAAGCATTTTCAAACGATCTCTGGAAAATAGAGAATTAGAGATTCGATTAGTAGGATTCTCTGGATTTTTGTTTGTAAGAAATTCGGGAGATTGTTTTATTGATTGAAGGTTAGTATCTTTCAATACAAAATTCTCAAGTTCATCATTCTCAGGTTTCAAGAGAACATCTAAATCTAAAGTTTCTTCTTCTCTAAAACAATTAAAATTTACATCCGAATAAGAACTTGAAGAGTAAAACACGCCTTGAATCGGTTCGATAGATTCAATGTCATATTCCATATTGTTTGAGAAAACTAAAATCTGTGTGATGTTTATAAACTTACGGAATTTATTGTTTTTGAATCTTGTGTGAATCCTTTCTCTTTCGGCTAGGATTCCATCACGGTTACTAGGCTTTTTAACTTCAATGAAAGCAAGCGGCATTCCGTTTATAAGCAAAGTTATATCCGGTCGAAATTCATCATCACCATTTTTGTATGTGAGTTCGGTTACAACGTGAAATGAGTTGTTATCAAAATTATTAAAATCTATTAGCTTTGTGCCGGAGGTTGCCGTTAGCATTTCATAGAATTTCTGCCCTAAATCTTCGTTATCCAAAGCAAGGGAAACATCATCAAAAATCCTTTTCACATCACTTGCTTCTAAATCATCATTGATGCGAATAATGCTTTCAGAAAAAATATCGGTAAAGATATTTGTGTTCTGATCGCTAACCGCATCTTTTAATGAAATATATTCATATCCCAATCTGCAAAGATGCAGAATTGCAGGTATTTTTACTCTTGTGTTTTCGTTAAATGCCATTATGAGATTTAGCTTATATCATTTTATTGTTTGAATTATCATTTTAGAGTTTGCTGAATTTCGTTTCACAGTTTGCATTGCCAATCCAATAGATTTAGGCACATCCAAAATACCGCTTTCCCAACGATAAACAGTATTCATTTTAACGCCCAAAATATCGGCAAGATCGGTTTGTGTAAGGTTTAGTTCCTTACGGATTTTCTTTAATTCTTTTCCTTCCATAATCAATTCAGATAATAACACGAACCAATTAATTTTATCTACTCAATGTAGAAAAAAAGGCTTTCTTACCTTGCATAATAACTCTACTTGAGGTAGAATTATAGATAATTGGAAACAACTTAAATCAAATTTAGAGAGGAAATAAAAATGATTAGATTAACCACAGAAAACACACAACGTGCTGTTGAAAAATGTAAGCAGTTAAAACCGCGTGTGAAGTATATTAAGGATAGATTGTTTATTGTTTATTCAGCGAATAACTCGAATGTTTATCACGTTAATTTCGATGTTCAAAACGGCGAAAAACTTGGACAATGCGAATGTAAGGCTAGTGAACGCGGTTTAGTTTGTTATCACTTAGTTGCCGGAGCGACGGCGAACATTTACAGACAGGGATTGAACCGCGTGTAACACAACCAAAAAGTTGAAAGGCTTTCCAAAACGACGAATTTCGGAAAGCCTTTCTTAAACCTAATCATAAATGATTAGATCAACCATTTACGAGGATATTAAAATGAAAACTAAAATGCAAGAATTTGGAATTGAGAAGGAAACAATCATCAAAGCGAATTTGCCGATGATTACTAAAATTGAAGGAAATGACTTTTTCTTTTTTGCTGACCAAAAAGAATCGGGGAAAAGTTTTGCGGTTCAATGTCCGGGCGGAACATTTGAATCAATAGTTAAACAGCTAAACTCTGAAAGAAGTTCTTGATTGAGTTAATTCAATTGTGTAGAATATATGGGCAACTTATCGAGTTGCCCATTTTTATTGAAAAATCTTTAAAATTAAGAATTTTGAAATTGTGGGGGGATTTGTGGGGACTCCCTGCTTGCACACAATTGCAAGGCATAACAACGTAATAGTATAACTTATTGAAATACTTACACTTGCGTAACAATGCAATTTGGTGCATATAGCCTTATAAGAACTGCAAAAGCTTTATTCATCGGTTCGATTCCGATCGCCGCCTTTGTTATTTTGAATAATATCGCCTTTTCACAAAGTTCCCCGCTCAAATGTAATTTTTTCTTTTAATAATTTGCTGAAAAAGTTATTATATCAATTGGCGAAAGACTTTCGCTCTTTCCTGATAAATTTTACTTACCCTGTTTTACAAACTCGATTTTCTTGAGGAAATCATAAATGCTGCTTTTATTAAATTCGTTTGAAATGCTGACAGGTTTACCCGTCTGGATCGGATATATTTTTGTATTTTTGTTCGGGGCAGTGATCGGCAGTTTTTTAAACGTCGTAATTCATCGCGTGCCATTAGAAGAATCCGTAATTTTTCCAAGTTCCGCCTGCCCGAAATGCAATCAAGACATCAAACCCTACGACAATATTCCGATAATCAGTTGGCTGTTGCTCGGCGGAAAGTGCCGTAAATGTAAAAATCCGATTTCATTCCGCTATCCCGCCATCGAACTTCTGACGGGAATTTTGTTTGCTTTGACGGCGTGGCAAATAGGTTTTACGCCTTTTTTGCCCGCTGCATTGATCTTTGTCGCAACGATGATTTCGCTGATCTTTATTGATGCCGAACATATGATTCTGCCGAATGTTATCACTTATCCGTTACTCGTTTTTGCACTACTGGTCAGAATTTTATTTCCCGTTCTTTTTGTTTCGACAGATTATTTTCCCGATCTCGCTCAATATCCTCTGACATTTATGCAGGATCAACCCGTCTGGCTGATTTCACTGGTCGGTGCGATCTTAGGCGGTTTGCTCGGCGGCGGTTCGTTATGGCTCGTCGGTGAAGTCTGGAAAAGACTTCGCGGCGTTGATGCGATGGGTTTGGGCGATGTCAAGATGATGTTCGGTGTCGGTGCTTTGCTCGGCTGGCGTTTGACATTTTTATCAATTTTCCTCGGTGCTTTTACTGGAGCATTGGCGGGTGTGTTCGTTATTTTCAGATCAAAGGACAAAAATATGCAGGCTCAGATTCCCTTCGGAATTTTTCTCGGCATCGGCTCGATCATCGCTCTATTGTTCGGTGAAAAAATGATCGCCTGGTATATCGAAACCTTTATTCCACGTTAAACAGAAAACTCTTAAATTATCCATTATCCATTTTCCATTATCCATTATTAAAACTCATTGCTTCTTCCATACAGGCGTGCGAACAGTAGAAATTGGATTTGAGTTTTACGGCTTCACCCTGCGGAGTCCATTTACTGCATTTCGGACAGCGGACGAGCGGAGTGTCTTTTTGTGTATCCTGTTTGGGAACTTGTTTTGTCTGCTTAGGCTTTACCTGCCGTCTGAATTTTTGGAAAGTCTGATACATAAACCAAGCCGTCATAATCTGTCTGCGGTAAGTGTATGCAGCAATTCCTATCACGATCAGCAATACCAATAAAACTAACAGCCATTCCGTCATTTACTTTTTAATCCCTATTTGATTTTCCAAATCCATAATGCTTTTGTTCTGAGCGTTTACTTCTTTTAACTTAGCTAAATATTCTTCGGCTTTTTCAATGCTGCCTTGTTTGATATGTGCCTGAGCAACATACTGCAAAGCTCTTTCGCTCTTCGGATCAATCTCCAGAGATTTTTCCAACTCTTCGATTGCTTTTCCGGTTTGCGGCGAATCGCTCAGCAGATAGGTCAAGCCGAGGTCGGTTCTGACATTTATATCTTTCGGGTTTTTATCCAAAGCCTTTTTATATAAATTTCTCGCTTTTTCATTGCTTTTTTTATCTTTATTTATCTGTCCGAGATCGAAATAAATATTGCCGAGCGAAACGGTAACTTCATAATCATCCGAATTTAAGTCATAAGCACGCTGTAATAATTTCGCCACTTCGATCAGCAACGTCTGATCCTGCCTGAACATTGCATACCGATAAAGTCCGAGTCCCAAATCTTTTTGAAATCTAAAATTAGACGGATTTTTTTCCGCTTCCGCGATCTTTTCCCGAATCTCGGCTTCTGAAAGTTCCGAATCCGTTTTATTTTGAGCGGTGTCGGCTTGAGTCTTTTTTAAGCGTTCATTTTCCGCCGTCAAAGAATTTAATTCATTGCGGTTAAGTGCGTTTGCCAGCAAAAATCCGCCGGCAAAACTAATTAAAATTCCAATTATTGACAGCCAAAAAAGTTTCTTGTTCATTTGAAAAATATAATTTTATCAAAAGCATCGAGCAGAAGCGACAAGCGAAATTACGGAAAAATGGAAAACGGATAATGGATAATGGATAATCAAGAAAATTCTTAAATTATCCATTTTCCGTTATCCGTTATCCGTTATTCACTGTTTTTTTTTCTTTTCAGGTGCAATAAACGATAAATCTTCCGAACGGCGACGCGGAAGCGGATCGGTTGAACGTCTTCGCGGAGTGGTTTTATTATCCCGCCGATCAACGCTTCCCGAAGGCAAACCCTTGCCGTGAACCGCTTCAACCAGAATTCTCGTTATTTCCTGTGATAAAGTCCGATGTTCGGTAGCCGCACGTCTTTTTAACGATTCTTTTAATTCATTCGGCACATAAGCCCCGATAAAAACCCCTTTTCTGTTAGCCATAAATTTTTCAAAACTCCTTGATGAATTTTTTATAAAAAAATGCCTGCAAAGACAAGTAACTTCATAAGCCGAATTTTGTATCTTTAAAAAATTAAAGCGGCAATCATTCATCTGGACTTTTTGTTGCCAAAAAGTTCAAGCGACCTACCCGGAAACGCCGTTTGCATAAATGCAAACTTTGAGCGAGCAACTCAATAAATACGTTTCCCTATTTGGTCTTGCACTACGAGGAGTTTGCCTGAGCAGTATTTGTTACCAAATATGCCGATGAGATTTTACCTCATCATTTCACCCATCACCGGAAAACCGGCTGGTTTACTTTCTGTTGCACTTGTCGTCGTTTGAAATATTATCAAACGCCCGGACGTTATCCGGCTCGTTGCTCTGTAGTGTTCGGACTTTCCTCTCTTAAATAAATTCAAGAGCGACTGCCTCAATTACTCATTTGCAGGGCAGAAACATTTTAACAAAAAATGTTAAACAATGAAAACCTGATTTAGTGTTGATTGATAATTTAAAAATCTTTATGATTACAAGCCGACCTCGACAGTGTCGCCGACCTGAAGTAGCGGATCGGGGGATTTTCCTTTTTTAATATCTTTCAAATTGTAAGTTTCAGACTTCAGAAATCCTTTGTCGTCCTTTCGGCGAACAATAACTTTTTTCACATCCTCGTCTTTTAATCCGCCGGAAGCCAGAATTGCCTGAGTCAGAGTTATTCCTTCGTGAAATTCCATCTGCCCGCCTTCTTTGACTTCACCGCCGATATAATAAAATTCCTGTAAACCGTTCGATCTTGCCGAATTTTGATTTCCGATAAATTCGACAATATCTCCGGGGAAAACCAGAACATCGCTGTATTTTACGTCATTTAACTGAAATTCTTCCGTTTTTGAATCACTTCTTTTTATAATGACCTTTTGGGTATCCGGTCTGACGATTGCTTCGGCTCTGACTACATATAATGGAACTGCTTCACGCTGGAGAAATTTTTCGCCCGGCTTCTCAACCGAACCCAGAACGCTGATCTTATGGCTGGCGTGTTCACGCACCTTGACGGAAACTTCCGGGTTTTCATAGAGTTTTATCTTGTTCCGTAAAAATTCTTCAATTTCATCGGTCGTAAAATCCAAAACAGAAACCAGTTCGCCGGCAAGCGGATAATCAATCGTGCCGTCATCTAAAACCGTATAATATTTTGCCGTCTGCGAAGGGACACTTTGTAAACTGATAAACAGGACATCCCCGATTCCGACTTTATAAATTTCTGTGGGCGGCAAAGATGCTTTATTTGCCCGTTTGGCTATGTCGAGAGTTTTTTGGGCAACCGTCTGAAAATTCCCCTTTTCGGCTGTGTCTAGTGGTATTTCTGTTTCCGGTTCTGTATTTTCAATATTTTTCTGAGATGAATTATCATCCGGTTTATTTTCCTTGGCTGCCTTAACATTTTCAGGTTTAGAATCCTTTTTATCCTTACTTGACTTGGCAACCGGATTGGTCGAATAACCGAAATTCACCTTTTTCGTTGTGGCTTCATCCTGAGCCGAAGCCAGCCCGAATGTCAAAACGGTCAATATTATAAAAACATACGTTAATTTTGATAAATAATTCATTTCCAGAACCTTAAAACCGCAGCATTATAAACCCAGACTGAAAATTCAGACATAACGGCATAGGTTTATTTTTGCTGAAGTGAAATTTTAGCATATACGGTAAATTTTCCAAATATTTTCGGATATTTTTTCAAAGATGAAATATCCGTTCAATATAAAGTGCTAAAAGACTTGTATTTTTAGAATTTTATAAAATTAAGACTTATAGAATTTTTTCCGCATTGCCGGAAGTGTTTTTTCATCAAATAAATGTTTCCAGTGTTTTTTAAAATTTTCTCTGACAAATTCCTCCATTTCATCCGAGGTTCGGCATTTTTGTAATTCTTCAGCCACCGATCTTGCCTCGTCAAAAGCGATATTTGCAATAACATTTCTGACGCGGGGAATGGAATTTAAGTTCATACTCAAATTCCTGACACCTAACCCGATAAGAATCGCCGCATATATCGGCGTTCCCGCCATTTCGCCACAGACGATCAGCGGCTTATCGTATTTATTTGCAGCTTCGGAAACTTTTTTTATACTTTTCAGCACCGCCGGATGCAGAGTTCTGAACCAATCGGCAACCGCCTCATTATCCCTGTCAACCGCCAGCAAATATTGAACCAGATCATTTGTGCCGAGATTTATAAAATCAACTTCTTTGATTATTTCCTCGACCATAAAAACCGCCGCCGGAATTTCGATCATTGCTCCGAGTTGCGGTTCGCCGAATTTTATATTTTTTCGGGAAAGTTTGCTCTTTTCCTGTTTGAGAATCTGTTTTATCCTGATAATTTCCGCCACATCCGAGATCATCGGCAGAACAATGTCTATTTTTTTTCCGTATGAGGCTTTTAATAATGCTCTTAATTGTGTTCTAAATTCTTTTTCGTTTTTTAACCCCCAACGAATAGCTCTTAAACCGAGTGCGGGATTTTTTTCTTTCTCCGCATTTTCACCGGCAAATTGGTCAATGTTCAGATCAAATGTTCTGATGATTACACCGTCTTTGCCAACCAGTTCGGCAATATTTTGATAACTTTCAACCTGCTCTTTTTCGGTGGGAAATCCTTTATTCTGATTAAATAAAAATTCGGAGCGATATAATCCGATGCCTTTTGCTCCCATTTTTTTGGATTGTTTGTAAGCCTTCGGCAGATCGAGATTTGTTAAAATGTTTATTTTTACACCGTCGAGCGTTTTTAAATCTCCTTTAACGGGAACAAATTTTTCCGTCTGAACTCCCGTTTGAGTCTGCTTTTTTTCGAGTTTGAATTTTTTAACGGTTTTTTTTGCCGGTTTAATAAAAACCTGACCGTTAAAACCGTCAACCACGATCTCTTCGCCCGTCTGAACCCGTCTTAAAATCCCCTTTAATCCCGTAACTGCCGGAAGATTTAATTCTCTCGCTAAAATAAACGTATGTGAAGTCCAGCCGCCGTTTTCGGTAACGATGGCGGCGGGATTATTTTCGCTCAGTTCGATCAAAGTAGAGGGATTTAATTCTTTGGCGATGATGATCGAATTTACTTCAAAATTAACATCCGCTTTTTTGCCTCCGCCGAGAGCTGTCAGAAGCCTTTCGGAAATATCCTCCAGATCAATATATTTTTCCCGCAAGTGCCGGTCGGGAATGGTTTTATAACTTGCGATATATTCATCAGTAATTACTTTTACCGCCCATTCCGCGTTTACTTTTTGTTTAAAAATTTGATCTTCGATCTTATTGAGAAGCGATTTGTCTTCTAAAAATAAAAGATGTGTCTGAAATATATTAAAGTGGTTTTGGCTGGTTAATTCTCTGTTTTTCGAGATTTTATTAAGCTGTCTTTTTGCCAGTCGGACTGATGCCCGAAATCTTCTGATTTCTTTTTCGACTTTGTTTTCGTTTAAGCTGACTCGGTAAAACTGTCTTTTATCCCCATGCAGACATAGCGATTTTCCAATTCCGACACCTCTTGAAACCGGACGACCCGTAAGTATTAATTCTTCTTTCCGGTCAATTATTGTTTTCTTATTTAACTGTTTTTCGTTTCGCATTTTGACTAAAAATCCTTTGTGAGTTGGTCTGCGATTGTAATTTTACTTAAACATTTTTCCCATATTTATCCAAACCCTTGTCCGCATTTTTAGTTTTGCTTAAAATAATATTTACGGCTTCTTCCGCCGTGTCCGCAAATGTTAAAAAACTTACGTCTTCATTACTGACAACCAGATTTTCCTGCCAGCATTCGACCACATTTTTCCAGCAATCACCGAGCAAAACAAGCGGACGTTTATCAATTACGCCCGTCTGCAGTTTATTCCAGACGAGCGAAATTTCCGTAACCGTTCCCATTCCGCCGCGAATCGCTATAAAACCGACGGAACGCACAATTAAATTTTGCAGACGATCATAAAAATGATCCGATGCGACCTTATCGGTCAAAAATCGGTTCGGTTCGGATTTGAATTGATTCATCACGATCCCCAAAACCCGTCCGCCTTTTTCTCTCGCCCCGCGTGAAGCTGCTTCCATCACGCCCAGATAACCGCCCGTGCAGATCGTGTAGCCGTTTTCAGCCAATTTTGAACCGACCTCATAAGCCTGTTGATATGCAAGCGAATCCTCGACGCATTTTGAACCGCCGAAGATGGTTACGATTTTTTCATTATTATTTATCACTTTTTTATTTTCCAAACTGTTCTGATTTATTGTAAGCATTCAAGCATAATTAAATTAAACCGATCTTGAAAACATATAATTTCTTCTTTGCGGCTTTGCATCTTTGCGGGAGTCTTTTTTTTGCCTACATATTATTTCCCGCAAAGTCGCAAAGGTGCAAAGAAGAAAAAGCAAAAAGCGAATTTAATCTATTTCGACTTGGGTGCTTAATGAAATAAAAAATATCATAATTTTTCAGCCGCTTCCTCCGGTGTTAAATTTCCGGCTTCGTGGATGGCTTTCGCCGTATTTGTAAACAGCAGAATAATTATACCAACTGCAAAAAATATTATCAGACACAAAATTGCCTGGCGGTAAGAACCCGTCGAAGCGACGACGACGGCAAAAACGATATTTCCCAACCACGAAGTTCCCTTTTCGCTGATCTCATACAGACCGAAAAATGAAGATTCGCGTCCCTTCGGAATCATCTGCGAAAAAAGCGAGCGTGAAAGTGCCTGTGTGCTGCCGAGAACCAAGCCGATAAATGCTCCCATAAACCACGCTTGAAATTGCGATTCTAAAAATCCGTAGGCAAAAACGACGATTCCGCCCCAGATCACCAGACAAACCATAATCGTTTTTTTCGCCCCGATAATGCGGGATATTCTTTCAAAGATAATTGAACCGACGACCGCAAAAAATTGTGCGACGATAAAAATCCCGATCAGAAATGCCTGATCAATTTCCAATCCTTTTGATACGAAAAACTCTTGAGAAAGAAAAGTTGAAGATGCTAGGATAACCGTCTGAATTCCGTCATTATAAAATAAATAGGCGATCAAAAACAGCATCGTATATCGTAACCCGATAAGTTGTTTGAGTGTTATAAATAACTCCTTAAAACCGACGGTTACTAAATTCTCGCTTCGCGGAAGTGCATCGGGTTCACGGTTTTTAATTAAAAAGAACGTAATTAATGCAAAAATTCCCCACCAGAGCGAAGCAATTAACATTGAAATTCTGACGGCTAAACCTTCAGAAATACCGAACCACGCCACATTTTTTATAAACAAAAGACTTCCGACGAGAATTATAAATCCGGCAAAATATCCGGCGGCAAAACCGTAGCTTGAAATTTTATCTCGTTTGTCTTCAGTAGTTATATCAATTAAATAAGCATTGTAGAAAACATTCGTCGCTGCAAAACTCATATTTGCCAGAATTAAAAAAAGAAATCCCCAGATATAATTATCGCCTGTGATAAAAAATAACAGAGAGCTGACGGCTACACCAAAATAGCAGAAAAAAGCCATCATTTTTTTCTTGAGATTCGTGTAATCGGCAAGTGAACCGAGAATCGGTAAAAAACAGACTTGTGAAACTACCGAAAGTGCGAGTGCATTGGGAAGAAGCGATTCCGCCGTAACCGAACCGAGAAAACCCAAGTTGAAAATAACTCCGTTTTTGCCCACATCGGCTTGTGCAAGTGCCGTCAGATAAGGTCCGCACAAAACCGTTACGACAATTGTGTAAAAAGCCGAGTTTGCCCAGTCATAAGTGATCCAGCCGAAAATTTCTTTGCGGTCGTTTTTTGGTAATTTTTGCGTTTTAGAATTTTCCGTCATTTAGATAATAATTGCAGAATCGTTGGTGTAATATCGGTCAGATCATTGATTGATCGAGCCGTTTCGTGTTTTTTTCTGCCCCAAACAATCGTCGGAACTTTGTTAAGAGTATGATTACGAATGGACAGATTTTCTATGTTTCCGTGGTCGCTTGTCAAGATAAATGTCGTTTTATCCATATTTATTCTTTTTAAGGTTTCCCTGATAAATAATGCAAGTTCGGGAAGATGCCTCTTTGACCGTTCAAAATCCCGGTCGTGTCCGATCTTATCGGTAATAAAATGCTCGTAAAGCGTAAAGCGATTTGTTTTGCTCAAATCCGCCAGAATTTCAGCCGCATCCGTCGGCGAAAACTCAGGCACGTCAAAACCTTTTTCGATCAAAAACCTGTTTGTAAAATCGTGGTAAACTGATTTTCGTCCAAGCAGATCGGGTAGTTTATTAAAACGGATTTCCGCCGCTTCCACCGAGCAGGTAGTGGCGGATTTCCAACGCGGTTTATTTTCAAAAAATGCGGGCGTGTATGTGTTTGCAAAGATATTCGGCTCGATTCCTTTTCTTTTTAACTGCAAAAAGATCGAATTTTCGCTTATCAATTCACGCAATTTTTTATTCGGAAAACCTTGTTTATGTTTTCCCAAAAATTTCGGTGCATTGATTCCGGTGTAGATCGTCGTCTGCCCCGAAGCACTCTGCGGGCGACCTTCAACGCCGAGTCCTGCATCGGTTGGAATCAGAATTCCTTCAAAAAATATTTCATTATGTTCATCTTGAAAATTTGCCAGCGGTGCGATTCCTTCGATCAAATTTAGTGGATTCGATTCTTCTCTTTTGCCGATTCCCAATCCGTCTATAAAAAATAGAACCACAGAGTTTTTCATAATTAAAAGTTTAATTCTTCGATTGATTTTTGAACAGTTTCGATTTTAGAAATTAGTTTTACAATTTCAGCCAGACCTTTGAAACTTTTATTTCCGACAATCATCCTAAAACTCTGCAAATCTTCGGCGGAAAAAAGTATTATTTCATCAAACGCTCCGCTTTCAATTAAAACTTTTGTTTTTGCAATTCCCTCTGTTTCCTTTATATTCGCCGTATAAACCGAAATTTCCGTTAAATTTTTGCAGAGATTTTTTAACCTTTTACTAACCGAATTTTCAAACCCTTCCCCCTTTATTATCAAAAATGTCAGACATTTTATTTCGTTATCAGACGCATTGTAATTTATCAGGTCTTTGATAATATATTCATCGCTCAATTTTCTCGGAATTACATCAGTATGTATTTGCGAAAACCTGAGCCGGTCGGCGACAACCTCGCCGAAGGCACAAATTCTTAAATTATCGAGTTCATATAAATCAAAATCTCTTTCGTTTAATTCTTTTACAAAATAATCAACTGCAAAAATATCGGTAAAAACCAGCCAATCGAAATTCAATAATTTTTTTATTGTTTCATCCAAATCGGCTTGATTCTTAATTTTTTCGGTAGAAACAAAAGGGATCGGTAAAACTTCAAATCCTTTTTCCCTGAATAGTTCGGCGTTTTTTCTGTTGGCAGGTCTATTTATGATACCGATTGTTTTTTTCATAAATTCTGTCGGATTTATTTCCGAAAACTCCTTTAAGTAAGTTTGCAAATAGTTTATAAAATCAGTAAGTTTATCATTGAGGAATTTGAAAACAAGCCTGTAAACCTTAATTTTCAGTCAAGAAATTTTATAATGAAAGCAATGATCTTAGCCGCCGGATTCGGAACGCGGCTTTTTCCTTTAACAATAGACAGAACCAAACCCGCGATTCCCTTTTTGGGCAAACCGCTGGTCGGTTATGTGGCGGAATATGTCGCCAAATACGGTTTTAAGGAAGTCGTCGTCAATCTTCATCATCAACCGGAATCGGTCATCAAAGCCCTCGGCGACGGCTCGGATTTCGGCGTTAAAATTCATTATACATACGAAGAACCGAAGATTTTAGGCACAGCCGGAGCATTGGATAACGCCCGCCATCTGCTCGAAGACGAAACTTTTCTGATCGTCAACGGCAAAATAATTACTGATATAGATATAAATCTCGCTCTCGAAACACACAAAAAATCGGGTGCATTGGCGACAATGGTTTTGCAGCCAAATGAAAAACGCGAAAGATTTTCCGAAGTTTTCGTTGAAAATAATCAAGTAACCGGCTTCGGAGATTTCCCAAAACCTTTGACGAAACAACAAATCCAAAATCCAAAATCCAAAATCCAAAATCCGTTTATGTTCACCGGAATTCACATTTTAGAACCCGAAATTTTTGAATATATTCCGCGTGGAGTTTATTCCGATATTGTGCCGACATTTTATAATCCGGCGATCAGAAAAGGCGAAAAGATCGCCGCTCATATTGCCGACGGAAAATGGTTTGAACTCTCGACGATTCCGCGTTATCTCGACATCAGCTTAAAAATGCTCAATGGAAATGCTGAAAGAAATATCATCGGCAAGAACAATCATATTTCGGAAAACGCTGAAATCGAAGAATCAATTGTCTGGGACAATGTGGAAATAGAAAGCGACGCAAAAATTTATCATTCGATAATTGCCGATAATGTCAAAATAAAAAACGGTGAAAAGCATGAAAATGTCGCCATCGTCAATGCCGAAATGATTCGTCAATGCGGCGAAATTCCCGAAAAGGCTTTAAAAGGTGAATTTGTCGGAGAAAATTATATTGTTTCGTTAAATCAATAGCCTTTGTGTAATTAAAAATGCCGCAAACCTTTAAAATTTCCGCCTTTGAAAGACTTCAAAATTTTCTAAACGAGAAAAATTATTCCGACAAAATCGAACCACTCACGCCCGATGCTTCGACTCGCAGATTTTTTCGTGTCTTTTTAAATAACAAATCCGCAATCGCCTGTGTTTATGCAGAAACATTAGACAAGACACTTCCGCAAATTGATGTTACAAATTTATTTTTAAGCTGCGGTTTGCCGGTTGCCGAGATTTTTGAAATTTATTATGAAAACGGAATAATTATTCACGAAGATTTCGGCAATAAAATTCTGCGTGAATACCTCGAAAACAGCGATGCGGAAACAAAAGATAACTTAACAAATAAAGCAATTACACTTATTGCAAAAATTCAGAACTCAACGCCGCAAGCCCGTTTACAAAATTCGATTGCTTCAAAATTAAAATTCGACGAGGAAAAACTTTTGTGGGAACTGAAATTTTTCAAAACACATTATTTTGAAAGCCTTTTGAAAAAACCTCTGAGCAAACAGACAAATGAAAAACTTACAAATGAATTTACCGAACTTTCCCGCGAACTCGAAACTTTCGCAAAAGTTTTAACTCACAGAGATTTCCACGCGGCAAATTTAATGCTCGATAAAGAAAACAATTTAAAAATAATTGACCATCAGGATGCAAGAATCGGTTCGGCTGCTTATGACTTGGTTTCGTTTCTGCTTGACAGAATAACTGAAATTCCTTCGGATAAGTGGTTGAAAGAAAAAAAAGTATGTTTTCTAAAAGAGCGGGGGAAATTAGGCTTGGAAAAAATCGAAACTGAGAAATTTGATTACGAATTCGATCTGATAACCATTCAAAGATGCTTAAAGGCAATCGGCACTTTTTCAAATCAAGCGGCAAATTTTGATAAAACTCATTATATTAAATACATAAATCCGATGTTTCAAATTGTTCTTAAAGCAAGTGAGAGTTTGCAAAGATTTCCCATTTTACAGAAAATGATTAGAAACATTTTAACAGCAGATAATGAAACAAACATACATAAACGAATTAAAAAATAAAATCGGCGAAGAAGTTACCTTGAAAGGTTGGCTTTACAACTCGCGTTCAAGCGGAAAACTCGTGTTTCTACAATTGCGGGACGGGACGGGGATTGTGCAATGCGTGGTTTTCAAAGGTAATGTAACGGAAGAAGTTTTTGAGAACGCAAAATCGCTCGGGCAGGAATCATCCCTGATCGTTCACGGAACTGTCAAGGAAGATGCACGCTCACCGATCGGCGTTGAAATAGACGTAGCCGATCTGGAAGTCGTGCAAAACGCGAGCGATTATCCGATCACGCCGAAGGAACACGGAACTGAATTTCTGATGGACAATCGTCATTTGTGGATTCGTTCCAAGAAACAGCACGCGATTTTGCGGGTTCGTCATACGGTTATTAAAGCCGTCCGCGATTTTTTTGATGAACGGGATTTTATTTTAGCCGACACGCCGATCTTTACGCCCGCCGCCTGCGAAGGGACGACGACGCTTTTTGAAGTTGATTATTTCGGCGACGACACCGCATATTTAACGCAAAGCGGACAGCTTTATAATGAAGCAACCGCCGCCGCCTTCGGAAAAAGTTATGCCTTCGGTCCGACTTTTCGGGCGGAAAAATCAAAGACACGCCGACATTTAACCGAATTTTGGATGGTCGAACCGGAAGTCGCCTTTGCCAATTATGAAGATATGATGGATTTGGGCGAAGAAATGATTCTCTATATCGTCAAACGGGTTTTGGAAAAACGCCGCGACGATCTCGAAACGCTGGAACGC
>JBGTKR010000144.1:0-2404 GCA_041744535.1 Pyrinomonadaceae bacterium | reverse complement strand
TCCCGCGAATAAACGCGAAAGGACGCGAAAATAAAACAAAACTTTTTTTTGAATTTCTTTTTTCGCGTTCTTTCGCGTATTTCGCGGGCATCTTTTTCTTATTTTCAAAGCAAGCAATTTCTATACCGCTCAGTAATGAGTTTTTAGTTAATAGTTAGTAGTTGGCAGTTGGAACACGAAATCTATTTAACCTTATTTGTCATTACAATTTAAAGTATTATAAGAACTAAATAAATATGAATGATGCTACGGTTTTGGAATTGAACGAAGAAATAAAAAAAGGCGAGGTCAATTTGATTGATGTTCGTGAATACGCGGAATTTGCCAACGGCAGAATTAAAGGTGCGGAAAATGTTCCGCTCGGAGAGGTCGGAAAACTTCACGAAAACCTCGATACATCCGAAAAAGTTTATGTTATGTGCCGGACGGGAAGACGTTCCGCACAGGCACAGGGCATTTTAAAGGCAATCGGTTTTAATGACGTTACGAATATTCGCGGTGGTTTGAAGGCTTGGGAAGACGCGGGATTTGCGACGGAAAGGGACGAAAACGCACCGTGGGAAATCGAGCGGCAGGTTCGACTCGCCGCCGGATCGTTGGTTTTAGCCGGATTTTTTCTCGGAATGTGGCATTGGTCTTTTCTTTTTCTGACGGCGTTTATCGGTGCGGGTTTGGTGATCTCGGCTTTGACGGATAGCTGCACGATGGGAATGATTCTGCTGAAAATGCCTTGGAATCAAAAGGAAAAGGCGGTTGGCAGCAGCAGTCGGCAGTAGCGGATTCGGGAGGTTTGTTTATGAAATTTAAACATTTTTATCTGGGATGTTTGTCGCACGCTTCGTATTATCTGGGTTCGGAAAAGGAAGCCGTAATTATTGATCCGCAGAGAGATGTTCAGCAATATCTTGATGAAGCGGAGGCAAACGGGCAGAAAATAAAATACGTCATCGAAACCCATTCGCACGCCGATTTTGTTTCGGGACACATCGAATTGGCGGAAAAAACCGGAGCTGAAATTATTTACGGCGAAAAGGCACGGACGGAATTTCCGACGCATAAAGTTTCCGACGGCGACGAGTTAAGAGTCGGCAGGATCAAACTGAAATTTCTCGAAACGCCCGGACACACGCCCGAAGGAATCACGATTCTAGCCGAAAATACGGCGGAAAAAGACGAGCCTTTAAAAATGTTCACGGGCGACACACTTTTTATCGGCGATGTCGGGCGACCCGATCTGATCGGTTCAAAAGGTTTTTCTGCGACAGAAATGGCGGGTTTTTTGTATGATTCGCTGCACGATAAAATCCTGAAACTGCCGGACGAAACCGAAGTTTATCCGGCACACGGTGCGGGAAGTTTGTGCGGAAAATCGCTTTCCAAAGATACTTGGTCAACGCTCGGCGAACAACGCCGAAAGAATTATGCGTTGCAGCCTTTGGAAAAAGACAAATTTATCGAAATGATGACAAAGGAATTACCGGAAGTTCCGGCATATTTTTCAAAAAGTGCGGAGAAAAATCTGGCGGGTTCGGTCGCTTTGGAAGATTTGCCGAAGCCGGAAGAATTTTCGACAAAGGAAATTACTGATTTTGACGGAGTTGTTTTGGATGTTCGTGAAAGAGAAGCATTTGGTGAAGGTCATATCCCAAATGTAATAAATATCGGACTTGCCGGACAATTTGCATCGTGGGCGGGAACTTTGATCGCCGTCGGAACTCCGCTTGCCGTTGCCGCCGACACCAAAGAGCAGGTTGACGAAGCCGTAATGCGTCTGGCAAGAGTCGGGTTTGAAACGGTTAAAGGATTTATTTTGATGAAGGATTTTTCCGCCGAAAAAAATACGGTTAAACAGATTCCGGTTGGCGAAGTCAAGGAAAAATTATCCGGCAAAATCCAGTTCGTAGATGTCCGCAGACCGCCGGAACATATCGGCGGACACGCACCGCAGACGATAAATCTGCCGCTCGATAATTTGTCGAAGGAAATTGACAAACTCGATCCCGACAAACCGACCTATGTAATTTGCCAGAGCGGTTATCGTTCGAGCGTCGGGGCAAGTATCTTGGAAAATGCCGGAATTAAACAGGTTTACAACGTAACGGGCGGAACAAAGGCTTGGATCGAGGCTGGTTTTGAAACGGAAGTTTTAGAAGCTGTTTGAAAACTCATTTCTATTCGCTGAAAGCGAAATTTTCGATAGCGTCGGGTTGAGCCTTTGGCTTACCCGACGTAAGTTATTCAAAATTTTCTGACGCTGTAAGTGTCGCATTTATCGCGGTGTAATGGCTCACTTTCAGCGAGCGATAATTTGTTTTCAATCTAACGGCGGGTGTCGTTTCACTTCGTTACACTCTACCCGCCGCTAGCAAATTTATCGCTTTCAGCGATTATTTAGAGTTTTCAA
>JBGTKR010000143.1:0-20664 GCA_041744535.1 Pyrinomonadaceae bacterium | reverse complement strand
ACGGGCTATTTGTTCTTGATTTTGAAAACCTCGTGCTGACGCACAAGGCTTTATGCTGACACCCGCTTCGCGGGTTAAATCAAGTTAAGTCCATTGTTATCAAAGATTATGATACAGTTTTTAACTTAACAAAGTAGAATTCTATGCTGATTAAAAAATAAAAAATAAAAAATAAAAAAGGAGAAATTATGTCAACATTTAATCCCGCAACAACCTGGTTGGGAATGCTTGGCGGTGGTGTTTCCGGCTCAATAATCGGCGGCGGCAGTATATATCAGATTGATTTATGGCATATGGGAGGGAATCCCTTGCCGGTGCGAGTTATGGTAAAAGGAACTAGGGTGGGAGTTGTGGCTGAACTCGGCACGGCTCTTGCAGCTCTCGTGGTAACAGGATGCAGTATTGGGAAGGATATGGATGGAATTACCTCCTCCGGTTTGGACTGGGAACTCGCTATCGGACTCAAGGGAAGTTCACTTGTCAAAACCGGTGCCAAATTGTTTAAGACTTTAGCGGCGGAGGCGGTGTCAAAAGCTGGCAACTGGGCGGTTCATGAGAGTGCCAAACGATTTGCCCAATGGACGATGAATGATTTGGGCGTTGTTCAAACCGGTAAACAATTTAATTTAATACCGTATCCTTTATCTTTCGGGATCGGTGCCGGCATTTTTTACGAATGGCAAAAAATACATCTTCTCGGTGGTAAGATCGGTTGGCAGCATATATCGCCCAGCTGGATTGCCAATGATTTTCAAAATGGCGTCTATTTTCAACTTTTGGATATACCCGAGCAGGATGGTGAAAGTCTCCACTTGGGGTTTGCCGTTCCAGAGTGGGGAATTGATCCGTTTATCAGTTGGAAAAAAGAAAAGGGCAACGGTCAAGTCGGAGAAAAAAAGTATCATATTGATGGTTATGTTTATGAAGGAGCTTTATTTGATAATCGAAAGGGAGAAGGACTTTCCGGTATCAATCTGGGAAATTTCGTTCCCATCGGACGCTTTGAAGAAGGAGTTTTAACAGGGTTTTCCAATACTTCGACAGTTCAGAAAAGTGGAAAACTAACCCTTCAACCTATTGTTTTTCAATTTGCAAACTATCCATATTGGCGAGCAAATGACACTATGACGGTACATGTTAACAGCATGGGGAAATTTACAAAAGTCGAGGACTCTGGAAAAGTTAAGCATTAAGAACTTTGGTTTTGATATACAATTTGAATAATTAAAAATGAGTCTTAGAAGTTGTTTGGTAATTACTTATGAAAATTTACCGTTGTTGATTTCAAAGGACTTACACGATTTGAATAAATGTAAAAAGTCATAGCAAATGCCCTAAAAACAGCTTTTTTCTGAATTACCAAACAGCTTCTTAGAGAGTTTTTTTCCGCAAAAAGGACAAATTTATTTCGATGAAAGAACCACCTCTATCGTGAATTATTAAACCATATACATTTAGCTTTTCAGAAAAATAAATAAGATTATCTGCACAATCGAAAGGGTCTGGATGTTTCTCGCAGAAATGTTCGATTTTGTTTTTCATCTCATCACAACAATATATCATCGTTTAGCTTCGCCATCTTAATGTAACAGGTTCTTTGATCGGATGCTCCATTGCTTCGCCGTTTTGTTGGGCTTTTTGATAGGCGTTTTTTAGTTGAAAATACCATTTTGCCTGTGTGTCGGCATCGTCAATTAAAATCAGTTTCGGATTATCACGCAAACCGACGGCTTGTTTTTCCATAATGCTTTGGTCTTGTCCGATGAATTTTTTCGCAAAGACTTTATATAAACTTTTGACGAACGGAACGCCATTTAAAATGTTCCACGCGGCGACAAAATCGAGGCGTGATTCTTTATCGGTGATCGGCGTAACGATTGCCTGACTGGAAAACCAGTATTTACCGCAGCGAATTAATTCCAAACGGCGATTCGGTAAAACAAAATCAATTTGCGTCGTGATCGGTTCGTTGTAAATATTCAATAGCTTATAAGCCGCACTATTGTTTGAAGGCGTGTGTGAACTCATACGGAAACCGTTCGGGATCGGCTCGAATTTTTTCTCTTTAGCGTGAATGCTTTTTTGTTTTCGCCACCACCACGATTGATGCACAAAAGGTCCGTGTGCCGGGTCCATCAAACCGATAATTCCGTGGTCCATATCACACTTTAAAATATTTGAAATAACGTGAGTTTTGTAGTTTTCGGAAAAGGTTTCGAGATGTGGGACTTGTTTATTTTCCCTTACTTTATCATCCGCAAGATAAACCCAAATTAATCCGTCGCGTTCTTCGCACGGGAAATATTTTGTCCGAATGCGTTCAGGTTTGACGGGCGAATCGGGCATCAGCGAAGGAATTTCGGTGCAAACTCCTTCACAATTAAATTTCCAGCCGTGATAACAGCATTCGACTTCTCGCCCGTCAAATCTGCCGTCCGAAAGCGGGATTCCGCGATGCGGACAATGATCGTCGAGTGCGGAAACTTTACTGTTTTTATCACGCAGAATCAGAAACGGACGATTGCACAACATCTGCCGTTTCATTTCACCGCGTTTAATTTGCGACGCAGAAAGTGCGGCATACCAAAAGTTTGTCGGGAATTGTTCGGGTGCAATCTCTGACATTTTTTTATGTTATACATTTGCGGAAATTTTGGGAAATGCAATCGGCAACGGATAACTGAAAATGGAGAATGGAAAATGTGAACAAAGGAACTATTTCAATAGACATTATCCGAAATAAGAATTAGCCCGCGAAAAAACGCGAAAAGACGCGAAATTAAGAAATTCATAAAATTTTTTGTCTTATTTTCGCGGTCTTTCGCGTTTTTTCGCGGGAAAAATATTCTTAAAAATTTGAGCATTTTGTTATTTCAAATAATGTCTAATGAAAACTTTTCAATATCCCAATCGGCGGATTTTGCTCCGGCAAGATATGCACTTTCTAAAAACGCGAGAATCGCTTTGCGTGGATTTTCCGAATTTCGCACATCGTCATACATCAAAACCGCCATCGCTCCATTGTCCGTATTCCATCCGGCAGAATCGGGTTTAAGCGGTTTTTTCGGCAGATTTTCGGGTTCGGGAGCGGTGTAGGAATAGAATGCCGGTGCGGGAACATTTTCGTCGCCCGCCCAGAAACCGAAGCTGATAACTTCGTGCGAATATGCACGGCGTTCGACTTCGCCCGCGTCTTTCTTTTCGGGGGCTTTTCTGCCGGAAAATCTTGTTACGGCTAGATCGAAACTGTGCCAGAAAAGATGGACGGGAGTTGATTTGCCGATAAAGCGTCCGCGAAATTCCGTGAAAATATCATTGACGGAAGTTAAAATCCAATGGAATTTTTCGATGTATTCTTTGTCGTAGGATTTGAATTCCGTATTTTTGGCAAAAGGCGTTTCCGTCGGTGCTTCATATGGAATTGCTTTTATCTTAATTTCGATTCCGAGTGCTTCGAGATTATCGAAAACCTGTTTATAAAAATCCGCTACGGTCAAACCGTTCTTTAGTTCAAATTCCCGATGTTCACCCTTACTCGTGCGGATTTTCAGAGCGTGATTTATAAAATCAAACTCGATCTCAAAACTCCCGAAACCAAAGGGAATCGTCGCCGTCGTCAAACCGAACGGCGTAACATAAAATGGAACGTGCCACCAATGATTGAGCGGCGGATGAGTTTCAAGGCGAATTTTACCGACGATCTGTAAATAGAGATGCAGAGTGTTTTTAGTATCCTTCCATTTTTCCAAAGGCAACTCGGGAAACGCTTTTTCCTTACTTATAAAATCATTCATAATTTTTATTCCAATCCTTTCTTATTGTTTCTATTAATCGCCTGCATCAGCGGGACAAATCTCTCGTCGGCGTAGCACCAAGCCCAATTTTCTTCCGATTCGAGCGAAGAAATTATCGGGTGTTCGCTTTCCTGAAAATGTTTTGTCGCGTGTTTGTATTTCGATGAATCGCAGCAGCCGACGTGACCGCAGCTTGTGCAGAGCCGCAGATGCACCCACTTATAACTACTGTTCGCAACGCATTCTTCGCAGACAAGTTCGTCCGGCGGATCGAGTATCTGCATTTCGTCGGCGTGTTCGCAAGGTTTGAGATGATCTTTGCTGATCTCGGAATCCGCTTCAAAATGTCCTTCGATCCAAACACCGAAACCGAGTATGAACAGGAAAACAAAAAGCGAAGCGAGCGGCGGAATGAATTGACCGATAAACAAAAGCGAAAGCGAAACGGCGATTGCCGCCAGCCGCACAAACATCAGATTGCAATTGCCGGACGCGAGTTTTATCGCTGTAATTGTCAATAAATATAAGGCGATTCCGCCGCCGAGAAGTGCCAGCGTCGGGAAATGCAGATGGCTTTCGCCCTTGCCGGCTTCCATAATCGCGTGTTCGACACCGATTCCGATCACGACGATGTTTGCGACAATGAAAAAATGTCCGTAAAGATAGATAAAACGCGGCAGAAGCGAATCCGCCCGAATTGCACTGTCTTCGACAAAATCGAAATTTATCCACCAGATCGCCGCCGCCATTGCAAATCCTAAAAATGCCGCCGTTAAAGCGGAAAAGTTCCAGACCGTTTCCGTAATTCCGTTTGCCGTAGCGACGATGACTTCGCCGAGAACGATGATCGTAAAAAGCCCGAATCGTTCGGGAATATGTGAAAAATCAATCGGAAGTATATTTAGATTTCGGACATTGAAAAACGGTGTTCCGAGTTCTATAATTACGGCGATTGCCCAGAAAACATAGCGATACGGCGGCGGAATTAAAAGCGAGATCAGCCACACGGCGACGGCGATTGAAAAACCGATTATAAAACGCATTGACAATGAACGTGCCAACGGAACGTGATACGCCGAGCGTGCATAAAGTGCGATGAGAATTAAACGCACGGCGACATAACAAAGAACAAACGGAAAATCACCCTGCGGAGTAAAACCGGCTTCCAAACCCATCGCCAAAACCGCAACGGCAAACATTCCCGCAAAAACCAAAATCCGGTAAGCCGGTTCATCCGTTTCAAAACGGTCGGCGTAAAACGTAAAACCGATCCAAGTCCACCAGACCGGAATAAAAAGGGCGAAAAATTTGACCGTCCCCGCAAGATCGGAATGTTCGGCGAGGATTTTGGCAATGTTGGCGACGGCTAAAACAAAAACCAGATCAAAAAACAGTTCGAGCCAACTGGCGTGCCGTTCACCGTCAGACGTTTCAAGTGTCCGCAAACGTGGACGGTTTTTGGTTGGTGAATTATTGCTTAGATCAGTCATTGAAATTTCAAATTAAGAAGCTGTGTTCAAACTCTAAATTTGAGTTCGGAAAATTATAAATTATAAATTAACTTGGAGAAAGCAAAGGATTTATCTACTCCTAAATAATTTATAATGAATAATTACTAATTTATAATTTCTGCCCGATCACTCAGTATTTTCAGAGTTTGAACACAGTTTCTAAGACCGCGAATAAAAAATAAGAAATTTAACCACAGATGAACGCGGATGAACACAGATTTTTTGAATTGTGTTACTTTATGTTTTTTTTCAAAATCTTGCTTTTATCCGCATCTATCTGGATTTATCTGTGGATAAGTTTTCTTTTTTCGCGTCCTTTCGCGTTTATTCGCGGGCAAATTTCTTATTAGCTTACATTACTTGCAACTTCGATTTCGCCGTGCGTTTTCTCGAGCATTTCCGTCAGCGATCCGCCCAAGTCCTGCAAAAGTTTTTCCATTTTCTCATCCTGAATTTCTTCGCCGTCGCCTTCAAACATTTTGTTCACGCCCGCAACGGCAATTTCCGTCGGCAAAACATTTGTCAGCATAATCGAAAACACGCCGCGAAGATGTCCCAAGCAGCGAATTCCGCCGAATGAGCCGGGCGAAGCGGTCATAATCGCCGCGACCTTTCCCTTGAAAACTTCGATCATTTCGTATTCGTCGGATTTACGCGAAACCCAATCAATCACATTTTTCAAACCGCCCGGCACGGAAGCGTTATATTCCGGCGAAGCGATAAGGAATCCGTCGTGTTCGCCGAAAAGTTTCTGCAATTTTGCAGCGTTTTCGGGAAACCCGTTTTCCTTGTGTTCATCGGCGTTATAGATCGGCAGAGGATAATCTTCGAGCTTGATATATTTTACTTCCGCTCCCGCTTTTTCCGCACCTTCGATAGCGACTTTTACTACTCTTTTATTATATGAATGCTCGCGGAAACTTCCCGCAAACGCCAGAATCTTCGGTTTTTTTGCCATTTGTAATTTATTATCTCCTAGAAATTTATTTGATTATCATCTTACTTTATCCGAATGAAAAAAGTGTAGGTTATCTTTCGTTATGAAACAAATGTCGGATATTTATTCATCTCATTAGCCGGCATATTTGCTGATGCAAAAGCGGGTTAGGATTTATTATGTTTTATAGCTGACAATGTTAGCCGCCATCAAGTTACAAAGGTTAGTAAACTATTCACTATTTATAAATCGCCACTTGATTTTATTTGCCTAAAACCACAAAATAAAATACCAACTCTCCAACTAGACGCACTGTAAAAATGTTCAAACTTCAACGCTTAGAAATCACCGGGTTTAAATCCTTTGCCGATTACACCGAAATTGTTTTCACGGGCAAGGGAATTACCGCCGTTGTCGGACCGAACGGGTGCGGGAAATCAAATATTAGTGAAAGTATCGCTTGGGTTTTGGGCGAGCAGAGTGCGAAATCCCTGCGTGGGCAGGAGATGAAGGATGTTATTTTTCAAGGCACGGACAAGCGGAATCCGGGCGGAATGGCGGAAGTCGTTCTGCATCTGGTGCGGGATGAAGCGGAGTATTTTTCGGATGAAGATGAACTTGAAGATATTGACGAAAAGCTGGGCGAGATTGATGAATCGGCGGTTGATGTTGATGAACTTGAAGCCGAACATTTGGAAGCCGAAGAAGAAAAAAATTTACAGACAAGTGAATTTGGGGAAGAAACGCAGGAAATTGAAAAAGCCCAAGCCGCACAGGTTGGTTCGGCTCAAACGATTCAGACAAAAACCAAAGCAAAAAGACGCTGGCGACCTCGAAATTTCGCACTCGATTTTGCACCGGGCGAAGCCGTTACCGTTTCACGAAGACTTTATTTATCGGGTGAAAGCGAGTATTTGCTTAATGATAAAACCTGCCGTTTGCGTGATATTCAGGATTTGTTTGCCGGAACGGGGCTTTCCGGTTCGCATTATGCGATTATCGAACAGGGACGTATCGGACGGATTCTGTCCTCAAAACCTTCTGATCGCCGCAATTTAATTGAAGAAGCCGCCGGAATTTCCAAATTTCGCACACGCCAGCGTGCTGCCGAATCTCGTCTTGAATCGGCAAAAGTTAATCTCAGCCGCATTACGGACATCGTTTCCGAAATTGAAAAACAAACCCGAAGCCTGCAAAGACAGGCAAATAAAACCCGCCGTTATAAAGTCTTGCGTGAAGAATTACGCGGGCTTTTAAAACAAACTTACGCCGCCGAAGGTCGGAATCTGACCGAAGCGGTTGAGGTTTTGGACGAAAGACTTGAAAAAGCCACAAAACTTGAGCGCGAATTGTTTGAAAAAGTAGCGGCAAAGGATGAAGCCTTTCGCACGGCGACGCAAACCGCCAGAATTGCCGAGGAAACTCTGACCGAAATTCGCGGAAAACACGCCGAAAATGCCCTTCGCCGTGATCGAGCCGAAAGGGAAAAGCGTTATCAGGAAGAGCAGATCGAAGATTTAAGATCGCGTTCCGAAGGTTTGAAGGGCGAAATAAAAGTTACGAGTGAAAGAGTCCGGCTGCTTGAAAACGAAATTAAACGGCTTGAAAAATCGGAGGAAAAAGAACGCAGCGAAGCCGAAAAGGAAAGGCTGAAACTGCAAAAAGCAGAAGACGTTTACAGGGAAAAACTCGGCGGGTTAAAAATAATCGAAACTGAGTTGGAAAAAGAACGCGGCGAACATCTACAGCACACGGCGGCGGTTGAACGTCTGGCGGAAATCGAAAGACAACTCGAAAATACACACGAAAGATTAAACGAAAGAGTCGAAGGTTTACGACGCGAGGGCGAGCGGGCGGAAGAAACTTTTATTGAACGCAAAAAAGAATATGAAACGCTTGAAAAGAATTTATCGGAAGAACGAAAAAAACTTGAAAAATTACACAAGGAAAAACAGGAAATTCTTAAAGATTCCGCCCGTTTAAGAGAAAAGCTTGAAAAAGAAGAAGCGAATTTTCATAAAATAAATAAGGAATTCTCACGTCAAAAACATCGTCTGGAAACTCTGGAAGAACTCGAAGAAAAGCGGGCGATTTACGCTCCGAGCGTGCAGAAACTTCTTAAAGAGCAAAAAAAGATCGGCGTAGAATTTCAGGGAACTCTGGCGGATAGATTCGACGTTGACGAAAAGGCTGAACAAGCGGTTGAAAGTTTATTCGGCGGTTTTTTGCAAACTGTTTTGGTGAAAACCGAAAAGGATGCGAAAAAAACGGTTAAATATTTGAATGAAAACGGTTTGGGCAGAATTCCGGTCTTAGTTGAAAATTCAAAATTGAAAATTGAAAATTCAAAGAAAGAAATTCAAAATTCATCCATCGGCGATTATCTGGGAATTTCAAAAGAATTTGCAGATGCTTTGTCGAAAGTTTTTCCGCGTGAAATGTCGGCGAAGGTTGTGGAAAATATTGATAAAGCAGCCGCGAAAAAAGACGGGATTTTCGTAACTCTGGACGGCGATTTGATTATCGGCGGGAAACTTTTTATCAGCGGAAAAGCTAATGTCAATGAAAAAAATACTTCGCTTCTGGCTTTCAAAAGGGAATTGAAGGAACTCGAAAAAAGTTCAAAGGAGAATGCGAAGGAACTTGAAAGATTAAATGAAACAGTTGAAAAATCACGCGGGAATTTAGCTGAAAAAGAGAACGAAATCGTTGACTTGCAGTCTTTTATCGTGCAGGTCGAACGCGAACTTTTGTCGCAGGAAATTCAGGCAAAATCGCTTGCCCGGGAAATCGAGCGAGCCGAGCGTCATAAAAAGGTCGTGTCGGAAGAAGTTTCGCAGATAGAAAATGAAATTAAACAAATAACGCAAAAGCGAAAGGAAGCGAAGGATAATGCCAAAACTGCCGAAAAGGCACGCACACTTTCAAACGAAAAGATAGAAAATATCAACGAAAAAGCTGCCGCCTCACGCCGCGAGGTCGAAGCGGAAAATATCAATTTGAACGAGAAAAAAACTCTGGCGGAAGTCGCTTCCGAGCGTCAGCGTTCGGCGAAAAATGCTCTGGAAAGAATAAAAAACGAGCGTCAGGATTTGGAAGAAAGACTGACAAAACAAAATGCGGAAATTGCGGGAAATAAAGGACGTGCCGCCGAATTGACAAAAACGAGCGAGCGTCTGAAATTGCAGGTTGCCGCCGCCGAAGTCGAATTAAAAGAAGAGGAAAACGAACTCGAAGCGGCAATCGGGCATCTTAGAACGGCACGCGAAAATTCGGATTCGATGTCAACGGAACTGGCGGATTTGAATAAAAGTTCGGCAATGGCGAGAGATGAACGTGCGGGTTTGGAGATCAGGCGAACCGAAATTGTTACACGCTTAAAAAATCTGAACGAGAAAAGTTCGCAGGATTTGAATGTTTCGCTGGTCGAACTGGTTGATGATACGGAATTTGAAGACGATTTTGATTTTGACAAGTCAAGATCGAGAGTTGAAGTTTTGCGGAACAAACTCGAAAACTTCGGAGCAATAAATATGCTTGCTCTCGAAGAATTGTCGGAAACGGAAGAAAGATTGGAATTTTTGACTTCGCAGCGACAGGACATAATTGACAGCATCAAAGCGGCGGAAGAAGCGTTGCGTGAAATAAAACGCCGTTCACGCCAGAAATTCCGTGAAGCGTTTGAAGCGATAAACGCGAATTTTATGGACTTTTTTCAGGAACTTTTCGGCGGCGGTCAGGGCGAAATGACTTTGCTCGAAGCCGAAGATATTCTCGAAGCCGGAATTGAAATTATCGCTCAACCGCCGGGCAAGCGTCTGCAAAATATGCTGCTTTTATCGGGCGGCGAAAAGGCTATGACGGCGATTGCACTTGTTCTGTCAATTTTCAAATATCGTCCGTCGCCGTTTTGTTTACTGGATGAAGTGGATGCTCCGCTCGATGATGCGAATGTCGGACGTTTTGTAAATCGGATTGCGGAAATGTCCGAAGACACACAGTTTATCGTCATCACACACAACAAACGGACGATGGAAGCGGCAAAGGCACTTTACGGCGTAACGATGCAGGAAGCGGGAATTTCAAAAATTGTTTCGGTCAGATTTGAATGATGGGATTTGCGATTTGCGATTGGTTCGAGAGTTTTGGAGATGGAAAATGAGTGTAAATGTTGCGGAAAATTTTGTTTTGGATAAATTTAAGGCGGCGGATTTTCTGGTTGATGGAAGCGGCGGAAGAATCTTGCTTAATAATATTTCGTGGAATTTATATGAAATTTTTCTCGAAGATTTTGCCGAAAGACCGGGTTGGAAACTCACATACGACGGAGGGAAGTTAGAAATTATGCCGCCGACACCTGAACACGAGGAATACAGTTTTAGTTTTCACGATTTTGTTCGTGCTTATTGCGACGCATTTGAAATTGAACTGGAAGGTCGCCGTTCGACGACTTTTAGAAGTGAGATGCTTGATAAAGGCGTTGAACCGGATGAATGTTATTACATCAAAAGTGTGGATAAAATCATCGGCAAAAATCTGTCGGCGAAGAATTTTCCCGTTCCCGATGTGGCGGTAGAAGTTGATATAACCACCGAATCGCTCGATAAATTTCCGATCTATTCCGATCTGCAAGTTCCCGAACTCTGGGTTTTTGACGGAAATAAATTATCTTTTTACAAACTTCAAGAGAAAAAATATCATCAGGTAAAAAACAGTATTTCAATGCCGCAACTCGCTGCGGAAGATTTACTGAAATTTCTGAAACTAGGTCGTAAAAAAGGACAGACCGCGGCACTAAAAGAATTTCGTAAGCGGCTCAAAGAAATAAAATAAAAGTTATGTTTATTGGAAAATTTGTAAAAATTTTATTGTCAGTTTGCTGTTTGTTAGTTATTTCGGCGAGTTTAAATTTTGCTCAGGAAAAGAAAAATTCGCGTCCGGCGGATGATAATTTGGCAAAAGTTTCAAAAATTGAAGCTAATAAACCCGTTTATTTTTATGAATTTGCTAAAGATGAATTTCTGGTCAAGAAAATTCTTATCGAACATGATGAAAACGGATCGGGTAAAATTACGTTCTTGAAAAAAGATTTTGACGAAGAAATCAGCGAACCGCTCAAACTTTCGTCTGCCTCTTTAGAGAAGATAAAAACGCTTTGGACAGAACTTGATTTTGTAAATTCGGAGGAAACTTATCAATCGGCAGAAAGGGATTACGGACATCTTGGAGCAATGAAACTCAAGATGGAAAAAGATGAAAAGAAGCGAACAGCAGAATTTAACTGGACGGAAAATCCAAATGTGAAGGCTTTGACGGATGAATATAAAAAGATCGGAAACCAGTTTGTATGGATGTTTGATATAAATGTTTCCAGACAAAATCAGCCGTTGGAATCGCCGCGGATTATGCGGGCTTTGGATTCTTATTTGAGCAGAAATTCGATTTCCGATCCCGTGCAGATGATTCCTTTCTTAAAAGAATTGAGCGAAGATGAACGGATGCCGCTGATCGCCAGAAATCACGCCGGACGTTTGGTTGAACGGATCGAAAAAGATAAGAAAAAAATAGAAGATATTAATGCCAAAAAGGAAGGCAAAGAAAAAATTCAATAAATTTTCTTTGCTTGCAGAATCAAATACAATTTTTAAGAAGCCGCCGGAGCGAGTTTTTCGGCAATTTCCGGCTCGCTGGCTTTGGAAATTTCATCAATTTCCTCACCCAAAGTTTGATTAACTAATTTTTCCTGTTCAAGTCCGTGAATGACATACGAACCCGTTGCGGGCGATGCCGAAGCGACTCTGCCGACGTATCTTAAATTCATATTTTCCGGTTTGATTTCCTCGATTCGCGGTTCAACAAAAAACCAGCCGCCCATATTTTTCGGTTCTTCCTGCGTCCAGAAAATTTCCGCTGCATTTGAATATTTATCAAAGATCATCTTCAATTTTTCAGCCGGGAACGGATAAAATTGTTCTAATCTGACGATTGCGACCGTTTCATTTTTCGCTTCTTCTCTGGCAACGTCCAAATCGTAAAAGACTTTTCCGCTACACAAAACGATGCGTTTTACTTTTGATTTATCCTTGATCGAAGCGTCGTCAATCACGGTTTGAAAACCGCCGTTGACTAAATCGGTAACTTCCGAACTTGCGGCGGGAAGTCTGAGCAGACTTTTCGGTGTCATCACGATCAGCGGACGGATGATTTCCTGTTTAACCTGCCGCCTCAGCATATGGAAATATTGGGCGGGAGTTGTCGGGTAGCAAACTTGTATATTATTTTCCGCACAAGATTGTAAATATCTTTCCAATCTCGCCGAAGAATGTTCGGGACCTTGTCCTTCATAACCGTGCGGCAGAAGCATCACGAGGCGGTTTTGTTCCTTCCATTTGTCTTCGGACGAAACAATATATTGGTCAATAATTACCTGAGCCCCGTTTGAAAAATCGCCGAATTGAGCTTCCCACATTACGAGCGAATTTTTGGCGATATTCGCATAGCCGTATTCAAAACCGAGAACGGCGGATTCGGATAACGAACTGTCGAAAACGCGAAAACGTGCTTCGGGTGTGTCGGGGTTATTTAGTTCCGCGAGCGGACACCAGACCGAACCGTTTTGTGTGTCATACATCAACGAATGCCGATGCGAAAACGTCCCGCGTCCCGAATCCTGTCCGCTCAAGCGAACATCATAACCTTCCAGAACGAGTGAACCGAAGGCAGCCGCTTCGGCAAATCCCCAATCCATAGAAGTTTCGCCCGCACCCATTTTTGCACGTCTTTCCAGTTGTCCGACCATTTTCGGATTGATATTGAAATTGTCGGGAACGATGGAAATTTTATTCGTTATTTGCGTTAAAACTTCCTTCGTGATCGGCGTTTCCAGAACGCTCGAACCGTCTTCTTCCTGAATGGGCGGAGCGAGTTCCTTGATCTTTTTCTTGTCGGCGGCAATATCTTTGGCATTTTTGAGAATTTCCTCGTATTTTGCGACGACCTTATCGGTCATTTCCTCTAGTTCGTCTTCGGTAATTGCTCCGCTTCGAATCAGTTCTTTGGCGTAAACTTTACGGACTCCGGGGTGTGCCTTAACTCTTTGATACATCAAGGGTTGCGTATAACTCGGTTCATCGCCTTCGTTGTGTCCGAGTTTGCGGAAACCGATCAGATCGAGTGCCACGTCTTTATTAAATTCCTGACGGTATTCCAGTGCTATCAGGACGACGCGATAAGCTGCTTCGGGCGAATCGCCGTTGATGTGAAAGATCGGAAGCTGCGTAATATGTGCGGCATCGGTTGAATAGATCGAACTTCGTCCGGCTTCCGGCGTAGTCGTAAAACCGATCTGATTATTGATGACAATATGAATCGTTCCGCCCGTTCGATAACCGCGAAGACTCGCTAATTGCAGGGTTTCCATCACGATTCCCTGTCCCGCAAAAGCCGCATCGCCGTGCATCACAATTGGCAAAACGCGGTCAATAACTTCCTCCCGGCGTTCATCGTCGCCTTCGAGAATTTGGTCTTGTCTGGCTCTCGCCATTCCGTCCACGACCGGATCAACGAATTCAAGGTGCGAAGGATTGCAGGAGAGGCGAATTTTTATATCGTTGCCGCTGGTCGTCGTGCGTTTGCCGATTGCTCCCTGATGATATTTCACGTCGCCTTCATCGGCAGGGAAATTCGGATGTGAAGCTCCTTCAAATGACGTAAAAATACGTTCTGCCAGATCGCCCGTTTTTGCATCGCCGATGATATTTGCCAACACATTCAAACGTCCGCGATGTGCCATTCCCATATAGATTTCTTCAACGCCCTGTGCCGATGAAAGATTTACGAGTTGATCGAGAAGCGGAATTATCGTTTCGCAGCCTTCGAGCGAAAAACGCTTTTGTCCCAGATATTTTCTGTGCAGAAACTGCTCGAATTGTTCGGCTTCGATAAGTTTGAGCAGAAGTTCCTTCTGCGTTTCGACGGGAAGCGGTTTTGTGTCAACAAATTCCTGACGGATTTTCTCACGCATCCAGGCGATCTCTTCCTTGCTCTGCAAATGCCGGTATTCGATGCCGACCTTCCCACAGTAAGCCCGCCGCAAAACCCACAAAATCTCACGCAAGGTTGAACGATCTTTTCCGTGCAAACCGTCGGTGATAAATTCTCTGTCCAAGTCCCAGATCGTCAAACCGAAATTTTCCAATTCCAAAGCGGGCGAATAATGCGTCGTCATATTTAATGGATCAATGTCCGCCAGAATATGACCGTCCCGACGATAAGCATTTATCAACTGCAAAACCTTTGCTTGCTTAACCGTCTGCTCAAAACTATGGTCTGTGCCGAACAGCGACGGATTATAATCTTCCGCCCAACGCAATGGCGGATATGTGATCTCCAGACTCTCGAAAATCTCGTCGTAAAAACGATGTTCGCCGACCAGATATTCGTGAATTTTATTTAGGAAAAGACCGCTCTCCGCACCTTGGATCACGCGGTGATCGTAAGTGTTGGTGATCGTCATAATCTTGCTGATCCCGAGTTGCGAAAGCACGCCCGAAGTCATTCCCTGATATTCCGCCGGATACTGAATCGCACCCGTTGCGATGATCGCCGATTGCCCCGCCATCAAACGCGGAGTCGAAGCCACCGTGCCGAGCGTTCCCGGATTCGTCAGCGTAATAGTCGTTCCTTGAAAATCATCGAGCGTCAACTTTCCGTTGCGTGCCTTTTCAATTGTTTCGTTAAATTTCTTATAAAAATTCCAGAAAGTTCCCTCATTAACACCCTTCAAATTCGGCACATACAAAGTGCGTGAGCCGTCTTTTTTTTCGACATCAACCGCGATTCCCAAATTTATCGAATCCGATTCAAGCCGCGAAGGTTTGCCGTCCACAATGCCGTAACCGTGATTCATCGAAGGATATTCCTTCGCCGCTTTGATGATCGCCCAACCGATCAGATGCGTATATGAAACTTTGCCCAACGCCCGCGATTGCAGACTTTCATTAATAACTTTGCGGTTTTCTTCCAGCAATTTAACCGGAATCCGACGAACCGAAGTCGCCGTCGGAACGGTCAGACTCTCATCCATATTCTCAACAATAACCTTCGCCACGCCCGTTAAAGCCTTCGCCTCAACGCCCTCACGAACTTTCGTTTCAGGCTGCGATTTTGTTTCGGTTTTAGATTTATTCTTAGTCGGTGCGTCCGCCGGAACATTTGCCTGTGCAGGTTTTACAATTTCTTTATTTACAGGTTTTGAATCGCTCTCTTTAAAGTCGGAAACTTGCCCGTTTCCGCTAACATCCAGATTGTCAAAATATTCCCGCCAAGAATCGTCAACCAATGCCGGATCGCTTTTATAACGGTCATATAAACCTTCGACATAACTTGCGTTTGCCCCAAAATTCTCTTGAATAAATTCGGTTAAATTCGTAACTTTATCGCTCACTTTTGTTTCCTCTTTTACAATTTGCTGTTATAAAACAATTCTAACGTATAAAGCCGTAAATATAAATATTCAAATTGTTAATCGGTTTTCAAAGGATTTTTTATCGTTAGATTTACATCAACGGGAATGACTCTTTTAAATTTGAAGCCGAACTTTTTAAATCTGCCGAAGACGAAAACTCTGCCCGTGATGAGCCATTCGTCTTTTGAGTCTTTATATTCTTTAACCGCCCCGCGAAGGGTTTGTCTGGTGTTGATAAAGATTTCGACGGGTTTTTCGAGTTTGACGGGTTCGCCTTTTTTGAAGTCGAAACTCGTGCGGTATTCTTCGATCCCGACGTTTATACCGTTGACCTTGAAATCCTTGAACGAAATAAAATCAATTGTCCCGCTTTGCCCGAAAACGGTTACGATGCTTTCGAGTTCGAGTGTGAGTCCGAGCAGGGAAACGCCGGCGAGTTCGGGTTCTTCAAAATCCACTTTAACGCCGAAATCGCTGGTTTCGCTATTTTCGATTGATTCGTTGGTAACGGAAATTTCGGTTTTATAGACTTTGTAACCGCGAATTTTGTCGGGTAGTTCTTGTGAATAAACAGGGGAAGTAAAAAAGAGAGAAATCGTGCTGAGGAGAAATAGAAAAACGGTAAGTGTTTTAACGATTTTAAGATGATGAAGCATTGGTTTTTTCATTCACCTTTGGCTTTTCGGTTTTATTTGCGGGCGTTTTTTTTTCCTTTTCGATGTCGTGTTTGATCGCATCGAGAATTCCGTTGATAAATTGCGTCGCTTCATAAGTCGAGAAACGGCGGGCAATTTCCAAGGCTTCGTTGATGACAACGGTGTGCGGCGTGTCTTCAAAAAGGAATTCATTAACGGCAAGCCGCAAAACATTTCTGTCCACGATCGCCATCCGCTCGATTCGCCAATGTTCGGCTCGCGTGCGGATCTTGTCATCAATCGTTTTGATGTTGCGAAGCGTTCCGAGTGCCAGATTGTCGGAAAAATTACGGGTTGATTCATCCACCTCGAAGTCGCTGAGTTCACTCCAAAAATCGCGTGTCAAATGTGAATTATCCGCATCGGCAACATCCGCCGCAAATAACATCTGCAATGCACATTCCCGTGCTTTTCGTCTAGCTCCCATAATACTTTAGCTATTTTCAAACTGCGTGGGGAAATGATTTTTTGCCGCCTTTTGTCGGCTTTTTCCCGCCACTTAATCCCTTGTATAAATTTACGATCTCGACTGCCGACATTGCCGCTTCAACGCCTTTGTTGCCGGATTTTATTCCCGAACGATTTAACGCCTGTTCGAGCGTGTCGGCGGTAATAATTCCGAAAAGAACGGGTGTTCCCGTCTGCATCGAAACATTTGCGATACCTTTTGCCGCTTCGCCCGCCACATATTCAAAATGCGGAGTTTCGCCGCGAATAACGACACCGATGCAGATGATCGCATCGAAATTTCCGCCTTCGGCAACCTTTTGTGCCGTCAGAGGCAGTTCATAAGAACCCGGAACTTTAAAAACCTCGACGTTTTTCTCCGCTGCACCGAGTCTTTCGAGCGTGTCCAAAGCACCTTCGGTCAATTTTGATGTCAAAAAGTCGTTCCAACGCGATGCGATAACTGCAAAGCGAAAACCCTGTGCTTTTAGTAGTCCCTGATGAACTTTTGGTTGCAAAACTTTTCTCCTTCAATCCGACAAAATCGTCATTTGACAGTATAGAATTGTGAAACTAAAAAGGCAAAGTAGATAATGGAAAATGGAAAACGGAAAGTGGACAATTATGAGCAATTAATTTTTTAATTAAAAAAAGTTCTTAGCATTTTCCATTTTTCAATTTCCATTAAAAACGGGTTTGCGTTTTTCCAGAAAAGCACTCGTTCCCTCTCTCATATCTTCGGTTGCAAAGATTTGACTGAAAAGCTCGGTTTCCAATTCCAAACCGCTGTTCAAATCTGTCTGCAAACCTTCATTAACGGCTTTTAAACAGGATTTTATTGCTGACGGAGCAAATTTTGAAATTGTTTCAGCCATCCCGAATGCTTCTTTTTTTAAGTTATCAACTTCGGTTAATTTATTGACAATTCCCAGATCAAAAGCCGTTTCGGCATTTATTTTGTTTTCAATTGTTTCTAGCTTATGAAGTTTCTTTGAGCCGATCTGCTTTTTTAACGATTGTTTTTTTGATAATTCAAATACTGCCGAATTTGAGGCGACGCAAATATGCGAAGCCAAAACGATTTCAAACAAAAAGCCGCTTATCGAATTTTTTACGATCAAAATGACCGGAAGGGAAAAATTTTCTAAAAAGTGAATCAAGTATTTCTCGTTGAGGTCTTTGATTTTTACATTGAACGAAAATTTTTCTTCATCGGTAAATTCTAAAATTACCGCCCGAATATTTTTGTCTTTTTGAATTTTACGCAAGGTTATTTTTAATTTTCTTGCCCAATCTTCGGAAAAATAAATTTTCAAAATGACGAATGCTTCAAATTGCTCGACTTTTATTGACATAAAATTATTTGCCGTCTGCGATATTTCCATTATTGATCTCATTAATTTCCTTAAATGTAAGTCCGCGTTTGATAATCAAAATGATTCCGACAGCCGCCCAGAAAATTGTCCGACCTTTGCGGATTATCGCCAGCGTTACGCCGATTCCGACGCTGAAGGATAATGTTTCTAAAACAAATTCCGCTCCGGCTTCATCAACTCCGACCAGAAACGGAATTAGTTTGAAAACGATTGTTACCAGACGGCTCATTGATTCGAGAAAAAATGCGGTTGAAAATTGCGGAAAAACTTCGCTGATGCGTGTCAGGATAAACCAGACTTCCAGAATTCCCAGCGAATGAAACAATATCTGTAAAAGAAAAATAGGGAAAAATCTTTTCGGATATTTATGGTAAAAACCAAAAACCAAATCTTCAAATTGGCGAACCTGTCCGCGTCCCTTCTCTAAAATACTTCTTAAAATGTAGCGATTATACAGCCAGTTGCAAAGATTACTAGCCCAGTGCCAACGGCGGACAATTATTAAAACTCCGATAATTATCCAAACGATAATAAACCCGATAACAAAATCAATCAGATAAACAAGGGTCGGTTCGATTTGAAATTGCCGCAAAAAGGCAAAAGCCCCGAAGCAGATGAACAATCCCGTAACTAATGAATAAAAAAGGTTTTCCGTCGCAATTGAAGCAAATCCGACAACCAGCGGCACGCGGCGGCGAACTGCAATCGCTTTTGCCGTCCCGCTGACCAAAATACCGAGCGGAATTATACTGCTTAAAGCCTCACCGATAATTACGGCGGGAAGCGTATCTTTAAAATCCAGTTCGTGCGGTTCGTGAACCGAAAGCCGCCAGGCGGTTGCCCGCACCGAAAGTTTTAGAAAATAAAGAAATAAAATAATCGCAAAACCGCCGAAACCGATTTTAGCAATTCCCGCAAGAATTTCGCTAACTCCAACCGAATAAACAAAATACGAAAATAGTCCGACACCGAAAATCGTAAAAATCAAGCCGAGTGTTTTAAGGCGTTTAATGTTTTTTGAATGCTTTCTTTTAACTTTTGAGTTTTGAATGTTTGTTTTTGAATCCACGCTTATTCTAATTTTGCCACCTTTGATGCTAACATAAACAAATTAGTCAAACGGTAATTCTGCTTTATGAAAAGGGGTTTATCAAATATAGGGAGGGATTTAATGAATAATATAACAAAGGGTTTTATTGCGGGAGCAATCGGAGCGTTGATTTTAGCTGCAATAATGTTTTTAATGTTTTTTGCAAGTTTGGGCGAAGCACCCGCATTTGTCGGGATATATCGAAAAATGATGGGTGAAAATGTGCCGCTCGATTTTATTCTCGGCACACTCGGTTTTGTTATTGCAGGCGGAATTTGGGGAGCAATTTACGGACTCGTTATAAAAAATCCAAGTGTGTTAAATGGAATGCTGTTCGGCTTTTTACCGACGTTGTTTCTTTGGCTGGTAATTTCACCTCTGATGAGCGGAGCGGTTTTCAACGGTTTTGCGGCAAAAGGTTTGATTATGCCGGTCATTTTTAATGTCGTTATCTGGGGAAGTTTTGTCGGTTGGTATATGTCGAGAAAGACATAAGTGGTTTTTGCAGCAAATTAAGTTGGATTTATACATCAATCGTTTTTGCCTTTTGTGCAAGCGGTTGCTTATTATATTATCAATACAGTTTTAATAAAATAATATAAGGGAAAAATTTTAATATGAATCCGGCAACCCAAGCAGCAGAAGATTTAAGACCTGCACTGACGCATTTATCCGAAGAAGAAGAATTATTTAGAAGTTCATTCCGCGAATTTGCCGAAGGCGAAGTCCGTCCGCGAGTCGAGGCAATGGAAAAAGCGGCGAAACTCGATCCCGAACTTATTAAGCAGTGTTTTGAGATCGGTTTGATGGCAATCGAAACGCCCGAAGAATACGGCGGTGCGGGTTCTTCGTTTTTTAATGCGATTTTGGCGATTGAAGAACTTGCGAGAGTTGACGCATCAACATCGGTTTTTGTTGACGTGCAGAACACGCTTTCAACCAATGCGATAATTCGTTGGGGAAACGAGGAGCAAAAGAAAAAATACTTGCCGCAAATGGCTGAATCAAAAGTTGCCGCTTATGCTTTAAGTGAAGCCGGAAGCGGTTCGGATGCTTTTGCTTTGAAAACCCGTGCGGTTGATAAAGGCGATTTTTATGAAATTACGGGACAAAAACTCTGGATCACGAACGGCAACGAAGCCGACATTTTTGTTTTATTTGCAACGGTTGATCCCGAAGCAGGTTACAAAGGAATCACGGCTTTTATTATCGAAAAAGATTTTGAAGGTTTCACCGTCGGAGAAAAAGAAGACAAACTCGGCATCCGTGCGAGTTCGACAACCGAATTGATTTTGGACAACTGCAAAGTGCCGAAAGAAAACGTCCTCGGCGAAGTCGGCAAAGGTTA
>JBGTKR010000142.1:0-4814 GCA_041744535.1 Pyrinomonadaceae bacterium | reverse complement strand
AGCCATTAAACTTGCGATAAATGCGACACTTACAGCGTCGGAAAACTTTCTGTAACTCACGTCGGGTAAGCCAAAGGCTCAACCCGACGCTATCGAAAATTTCGCTTTCAGCGAATGGAAAAGAGTTTTCAAACAGCTTCTTAGCTCGACTTTATCCATTTTTGAGATTGATAATGCAAACAAAAGGCTTACAAAATCGTATTTTGTCCGAGTTTTTCCAACGTCGTGAAATATGCGACATTGGAAAAACATAACTGCTTTGTTTGCAAAGCCTAGTGCAAAAAATGCCAAGGTGATTGCTAAACAGAAATAAATTCGTCAGTAATTACGGGCAAAAATCTCAAATTATGTCCAACAAAGTTGCCTGAATTTACACTAAGATTTGATAACGCTCCGCCAAAACTGTCCCCGCAACCAATTTAACCGAATCATTTGTTGTGATGTGAATTTGATTTTCAGTTTTATTTTCCTGTAACCGTGCCGGCTTGTGGTCTTCGTCTTGTTCGGGCTTTTGGACGGTTGAGGCAAACTCGTCCCCTATACTCAAACCGCAAGCATCGCATTTTTGTTTGTCATCAGACAAAACGGTTGAACATTTCGGGCATTTATTCATCGGTCAAATATCCATTCAGCACATTATAGCTCAATTTACGCCGTTGCCTCTTATTTTGTTCGGAGAAATATAATGTCAGGCGTTTATGAAATTTGTAAAATGACCCGCAAATCGGAAGCTGCAATCACATAATTATTCGGTTTCTTTCAAGACATTATCGCCAAAAAACGGCTGTCCGGCGATTGAGATATAAAAGGCGTAAGCTGCCAGCCCGAAAGCGAGAATAAAAGTTGCGATTGTGCTTGGAAAGAAAGGATTTGTATTGTCAAATGTAACCGGAAACATATAACTCATATAAAAAAACATCCAGAATGAAATAGCACCGAGCAGACCGAAACGCGAAAGGGCAACTGTAAAACAGACGGCGTTAAAGACTGCCGAAAAGATGAATCCCCAATGCTGTGTAAGAACAAAGAACAAAGATTGCAGACTGAATATTAAAAAGAAGATCAGAAAGACGCTCAGCTTCTTTCGTTTTAACAGCATATATAGTCCGAGAAGGATAAACAGTAATATAAATCCGCTTAAAACCGCATTAGCCAGAGAGTTTGTAACAACATAAAATATGCCGGGAAAACCGTTTATCGCCGTCGGCGGATAAACCTCATTTAAAACCTCATTAAGTCCTGTAATTCTCGAAACTAAGACCGAGCCGAAATAAATTCCGAAAGTATGACCGATGCCGAGAAGTCCGCCGACAAGCACATCGCGTCCGATCAGAGGATCGCGGAAATCTCCGGCGAGCAGTCGGTTCCAGGAAATCAAAAGTTCCGACCAATGACGGCGGACAAAAGGTTCGAGTGCGATATAAATCAAGCCGACGAATAATGCCGAAATCAGAGACTGACTGAAGGTTTGATAAATAATTGACAATTCGCTCCAGACAGCCGGAATGTGGTCGTCATAAATTATTTGTCCGGCAAAATTCAGCAAAAATAAAAATATCGTCAGTTTCAAACCGCCCCGCAAATCGCCCCGTCCGACTTTCAGATTGTGTCTGGCAAGAAAAATCGAGCCGATAATTACCAGACAATAAATCAAAATAATGAAAATTACGCCCGTTTTGCGAAATACGCTTTCGTCTGCCGCGGTTTCATCCGCCGGATTGTTCCACGGCGTAACTATGCGGAAAAAGACGAGTTTTCCATTATATGCGGCGGCTTCGATGCTTATCGGAATTTCGGGTAAATCCGCCAAACTACCTTTCCAGGTGCGTCTTTCATCGGCAAAAACGGGCGGTGTCCAGTTTGATTCGGTTTCCTTGAATTTTGAAATATCAAGTCCGGCTTCGATAAAAAGTGCATTCCAATTAAATTCCCTCTTTTCCGCCGACTTGACGATTAGCGGGGGAACGGCGACAAATTCAAAGAGCCGTCCGCGTGTGTCGAGTTTGACATTCGCCATATTCGCAGCCGTCAGCGGCGGTTCGCTTTCGGTTACATTGCCCGATCCTTTCGGTTCAAGATAAAGCGGAGATTGACGATACAAAAAATAAATTTCAGACGGCTGTCCGAAACCGAGCATTTTTTTCACCTGCGAAATATTTTCCACGTTTTCCGGGACATTTCTGATAAAACTATTATCCTGCTCAAACCTATAGACCGAATCCGCCGCCGCATCCGCATAACCGAATTTTTCCAGAATGGTTTTGGATTTTTCGGCTAAAACATCGGCAGATTTTTCAAGCGGAATGAAATTATAAATTTTAACTGACTGATTAAGCCATGCAATTCCGACAAAAGCGATAAAAAAAGCGGCGAGCAGTCCGAGTGCAATCATCGGTTTCAACGCACCTTTTTTCGGGGCGGCGGCAACCATTTCCGGTGAAGGAGTTTCGCCCGCCGCAATTGCCGCTTCCAGAGGATTTCCGCCCGGAAGTGCAAGTGCGACCTGCAATGCCGATTTCGGTCTGTCATTCGGATTTTTTTCCAAACAGCGATTAATCGTTTTTTCAACAATGGGATCAATATTTTCGACAAATTCGGACGGATTGGTCGGCGTTGTAGTTTTGTGTTTTTCAATCAATTCATTGAGCGAATCGGCTTTGAATGCTTGTTTTCCCGTAAAAATTTCATACACAAGAAGTCCGAGCGAGTAAATATCACTTTTCGTTGTAACCTCTTTTCCCGTAATTTGTTCAGGCGACATATAAGCGGGTGTTCCGACGCGGACTTCTTCCTTTGAAATATCCGCTTCGATTCCGGCGATTCCGAAATCCGTAATTCTGGCTTTTCCTTTTGAATCAATGATTATATTTGCGGGTTTTAAATCTCTGTGCAGAATTCCCGCATCGTGTATCGCGTGAAGCCCAAAACAGATTTGGCGTGAAATTTCAACCGCTTTATCCGAAGGAAGCCGCCCTATTCTCCGCAAAAGCTGCGAAAGATCATCGCCGTCAATAAATTCCATCGAGATAAAATGCTTACCGCCAATGTCGCCGATGTCGAAAACTCTGCAAACATTGGTATGCGAAACTTGTCGTGCTGTGCGAACTTCGCCGATAAATCTATCAAGTGTGGCTTTGTCTTTTTCGAGTTTTTCGGGCAGGAATTTCAGAGCGACAACCTGATTTAATTTCAAATCCTCCGCCCGATAAACTTCGCCCATTCCGCCTTTTCCTAAAAGTCCGATGATACGATAACGCCCGTCTAAAACAGTTCCCGCGACAAAATTACTGTTTTGAATTTCGCCTGTTGTCTGATTTGCCGCGAGCGTTTTCTTTTCTTCAAACATACTTATAGCTTCGGCAACTGCCGGGCTTTCCATAAAAGATTCTGCGGATTCAAATGAGCCGAGCAGTTTTTCAACCTCGCTTTTTAATTCACCGTCATCACCGCAAGCATTTTTCAAAAACCGTTCGCGTTTATCGGGCGAAATGTCTTGAGCCGCTTCAAACAAACCTTTCATTCTTTGCCATTTTTCGGGTGTCATTGATTTGTCACCTAGAATTTTTGTCGCTTGGGTTTTATCCAAATCGAGCAGTATATGGGATTTTGTTACGTCTTTAACCAGCGAAAACCCGCAAGTTGAACACGCTTCGCCCGATTCGGGTAAAATTTTCAGACATTGGGGACAGTTATTCATCGGAAAAAGTATTTATTTGGAATTTTCCAATCATCATAATACTTTTTTCCGTGTTTTTTAAGTTTGCGAATAATTTAGATTTTGTTGAACAGCAAAAGACGAACTCAAAATCTGCCATCCGATAAAACCCAGCGAGATGGTAAAAAGAACATCGGTAACTACAAAAATGGTTACATTGCCCGGAATTCTTCCAAACGGAAATGAAATCGCACCGATGGCAAGTATCACTGCGGCGGGACGCGGAGTTATCTTTTTGACAAATAATCCGACAGCCAAAATCGTTAAACCGAGCGGGAAAAACAAACCCGGCAGAGGCATCAAAACCATTGTCATATAAACTTGCCGGAAAAGTGTTTCCAAAGATTGTGTAGTCGCTGCATCGAATCCTCTGTTACTCATTTCATCCGCATAATAGACGAATGAATAAAGTGTCGTGCCGCTGATCGCACCGATAATCGCCATTCCGCCGGAAATCAAAGCAAGTTTTTCCATCTGCGGTCTGAGCATTTGAACCAGCACAAAAACTGCAAAAACAAATATTGCTAACCCCGCTTTGCCGAAAACATATCTAACGTAAAAACTCTGCGGTGAAAGTAATGTAGTTAAACTACCTGTCAAAAGCAACAGTGGTGCGGCGATCAAACAAATCGCCGAAAGATTATGACTGAACTTTGTTTCAAATATATTCTGCATTTTCTATTTCTCCTGTTTCGCATTTTCATTTCCGTCTATAACCAAATCGCCTTCCTTAATGATTGGTGTGTTTTGAAACGCGACGATTTTCCATTTCCCTTTTTCCTTGCTGAAAACCATTATCGGTGAAACGAGCGGCATATTTTCAAGTTGTTTGTCGTTTCTTTCGTTTCCCGCCGGAAGTATGTGAACAATCGCTACATCATCCCGCAAAAATCGAATCTTGCGGATTTTCGGATTTATCTTCGTTCCTTTGTAAAACGTATCAAAAATCTGCTGATGACCTTTGATATTCGCTTCGCGTCCGTTGAAATACATTCCGTTCCAAACCGTAAAATCAACATCATCAGCAAATTGATCCGCCCATTTTACGGCATCTCCAGCCGCCCAAGCGTCAGCCAGATTTTGGACGATTTGGCGAATA
>JBGTKR010000141.1:0-5589 GCA_041744535.1 Pyrinomonadaceae bacterium | reverse complement strand
TTTGCCTTTCCGCTGATCGTTGACCGGAATTTAAGCGGTTGGCAGGCGATAAAAACAAGTGCGAAAGCGGTTTGGCAAAATCTAAGCGGAGTCGCGGGACTTTGGGCGGTTGGCTTCGGAATCGGTATGGTCGGATATTTGGCATTGTGTATCGGAATATATTTTACGATCCCGATCATCATCGCCGGAAATGCCGTTGCATTCAGAAAGGTTTTTCCGAAGGAAGGTTCAATAATTTATAATTCCCCGCCACCGCCAACCGCCTATCAAGGCACAGGAAATCAAAATTAATTTATATGAAAGCTCAATTTGTAGATATAAACAACAGCGAACAATTAAACGAACTATTCGACGTTTCCAAAACAAAACCGATAGTTCTATTCAAACACAGCACGACTTGTCCGATCAGTGCCAATGTATTTGAAGAAGTTTCAAATGTAGATTCGACCATTTTTCTTGTCGTTATGCAGGATTCAAGAGAACTCGCCAAAGCGATTGCCGAAAAAACAGGTATTAAACACGAATCTCCGCAAGCGATTGTCATCAAGGACGGAAAAAGCATTTATCACGCTTCGCATTATGATATTACGGCGGAAGATTTAACTTCACATTTAGCCGAAAACGGTAATTCTTAAAAATGCTCGAACCGACACAAATCATAGAAGAAAACGATTCCGAAATCTCGATCAAATGGTCGGATGATCTGGAAACAAAATATAATGCCGTTCAGCTTCGCAAAAATTGTCCGTGTGCCGGCTGTATTGACGAATGGACGGGCGAAAAAAGGTTAAAAGATGATACAATACCGGAAGATTTGAATTTCGGGCATATCTCGATTGTCGGCAGATATGCCTTGAATTTTCATTTCTCCGACGGACACGAAACGGGGATTTTCAGCTTTAAATTTTTAAGGGATTTGTCCGATAAAACTTGAGCAATATGAAAGAAAGCGACATCTTTGACGAAAGACACGAAACAAAAAAAGCATCCTACACCTGCCCTTCCTGCCGCGAGCGAAACGAATACGATATTCGTTGGCTCAAACGCACGAAAAAGAAAAATTCACGCGGCAGATTAAACCAGCAGGAACAAGCCCAATTTGAAAAATCACGCGATTATATGGTGCGGATTGACGATGCTCTGATGTGCAAAAATAACCGCTGCCGCCGACGTTTCGATATTCCAGACTTTCAAACTGTGGTTTTTATCTGACCGAACATACGAAAATAAGAAATTTGCCCGCGAATAAACGCGAATGAACGCGAAATAAAGAATTTTTAGTTTATCCTGTTTTTTCATCTGTATTTGTCGTATTTATTTTTCGCGTATTTTCGCGTTTATTCGCTGGCAGAATATTTCCATCAAGTGTCCAAATGTGTTATTCTTTTCATATCAAATTTTACAAATAAGGCGGTTAAATTATGTCAGGCAAAGAGCTCGAATTTTACGAAAATCAACCCGTTCCCGATAAAGATGTTCAGGAATTAATGGAAGAAGAGATCGAACACGCACCAAAAGCACCCGGTGAATTAAAAGAGCGTTTAGCTGAACATAATTCGACCTCTCCGGCTTTATCCGGGGGAGATATTGATGCCGAATGGGAAGACGCAAACGACAGCGGTGCGGAAAGCGTCGGCGGACACAACCCGACTCCCGATCAATCCGATTCCGAAGCCAACGCCAATGCAATGGGCGTAAGTTTTGAAGACAACGAACCGCTGAATTTTGACGACAAACACGATAGGAAAGATAGATTCAGGGATGAATTAAAGGAAAGTTCTAAGGATAAGTGAGATTCGTTTTAATAAAAGTTTTTAAAATAAGAGAGCGTCGAAACTTATTGAATCTCGACGCTCTCTTATTTTAAAGTTGAAACTATTTCTCATCTCCGTAAATTTCCACAACAGGTTTTCCGTCCTTGATATAAGCCCGATACATTCCTTCCGAGTTGAAAGAAATTCCGATATTTCCCGCTTTATCAATTGCAACAACGCCGCCGTCGCCGCCTGCTTTTTGGAGTTTTTGTTTGATGACCAAATCCGCCGCGTCCTGCACCGACATATTTTTGTATTCCATCAAAGCGGAAATATCTCTTGCTACGCCCAAGCGTATAAAATATTCGCCCCAACCCGTTGCCGAAACTGCACAGGTTTCGTTATTTGCATAAGTTCCCGCACCGATCACCGGAACATCTCCGACTCGTCCGTATTTTTTGTAAGTCATTCCGCCCGTTGAAGTTCCCGCCGCTAAATTACCGTCTTTGTCCAACGCCGCCGCACCGACCGTGCCGAATTTGTTTGACGGCATTTCAAAAAATTGATTTATCGAAACTTTTTTTCCTTCTTTTTTCTCTTTTTCCAATTCCTTTTCACGCTTGATTATTTGCTGCAAAGAATCCCAACGCGATTGGACGAAAAAGTATTTTTCCGGCACGATCTCGATTTTCATTTCCTTGGCAAATTTTTCCGCTCCATCGCCGATCATCATTACGTGCGGAGATTTTTCCATCACGGCACGAGCGAGCAGAATCGGATTTTTGACCGTATGCAAACCCGCCACCGCTCCGACGTTCAAATCTCTGCCGTCCATAATTGATGCGTCGAGTTCATTTTTGCCGTCGGCTGTAAAAACCGCACCTTTTCCGGCGTTAAAAAGCGGCGAATTCTCTAAAATGATAATCGCCGTCTGCACCGCATCGAGCGAAGATTTCCCGTCCTGCAAAGCCTTATAACCAGCCATCACGGCTTCTTCCAGTTTTGCCCGATATTCTTTTTCGCGTTCCGGCGTTAAACTTCCGCGTTTGATAACGCCCGCCCCGCCGTGTAAAACAAAACCGATTCGCGGATTTTGCTGTGTCTGAACTTTTACAAAATCCGTTTTAGCCGGACTTTGTGCGGAAAGGAGAACGGGAAATAATAAAAATGCGGCGATCAGCATTAAAGATACGATTCGTTTCATAATTTTTTTGTTGACTCCAAAGAAATATTTTTAATGAAGATTATCATAAAAACAGAAAAAGCGGAAAAAACTTTCGCTTAAATCAGGGCTTTTCATAAAAATATAACTCTTTTATTTTCAAAATTATTTTTAAGAGAAAGCCCTGATTTTCAAGTATTTGTTATTTACTTTGTAATGTTTTATTATACATTAACTAATTATTTTTATTCCCAAACCCTAAAATATCAGGAGGTAAGAATGTTTACTAAAATTTTGACTCAGGTTGTAATTGTTATATTTTTCTTATCAATTCCGGCTATTGCCCAAAAATCAATTTCATTATCAGATTCTGAAAAACTTAAAACAATCGAAAAAAATGCTGATTCCGAAACATCAAAAGCTAAAACAATTGAAATCGTAAAGTTTTCAAAATTTGAGCAAGAGGTTTTTGATGAAGTTAATGATGTCCGCCAAAACCCCTCAAGTTATGTCGCTTATCTGAACGCATACAAAAAAATGCTGAAAGGTAAAGTTTTATACCGCCCGAATTTGCCCGGTAATTTGATGAATGAAGGAAGTCCGGCGATTGACGAAGCGATTTCCGATTTGCAGAATACAAATGCCTTGCAAGGAGTTACGGCTTCTAAACTGCTGACAATAGTTGCCAATAATCAGCTAAATGATTTGAAGGAAAACCCCGATCTCGGACATTACGGAAAAGACGGCAGCGATTTCAGAAAAAGACTTGCCAAGGTCGGAAAAAGCGGTAAATTTACTTCGGAAAATATAAATTACAGAGATAGAATCGCACGCGATACGATCTTGTCGTTAATTATTGATGACGGAGTTAAAAGCCGGACTCATCGCAAAAATATACTCAATCCTAATTTTAACCTGATGGGTATTGCCTGTGGAATAGCAAAAGGCGAATTGATGATCTGTGTTTTGGTTTTAGCCGATAAATTTGCTGAAGTCAATCCTGTAAAACAGGCTGTCCCAATTGAAATTTTATAAATTTCTCGCTTCATTCCAAATCTTCGGAACGGAGAGCAATTTCTGACCTCTGGTCGTAAATGCTCTCTGTTTGAAGATGTCGTAATCCTGCTTTTCAATTTCATCTAAAATTTTTCCGTAAACCCTCGAAGCCAGCAAAACACAAAACCGCGAATCTTTTTCCAACAAAGGAATTCCCTGCTCGCCCTGTCTATAATATCCTCTCGCTCTTTCAATTTGAAATTTCATTAATTCCGTAAAGTTCTCATCAAATTCATTCGCAAAAATCTGTTCTTCCGAAACATCAAACCGCCGCAAATCTTCCTGGGGTAAATAAATCCGATTCATCAAAGCATCTTCTTTCACATCCCGCAAAATATTCGTCAACTGCATTGCAATCCCCAACGCTTCGGCATATTCCAATGCAATTTTATCCGCATAACCCAAAATCTCCGAACTCATCAAACCAACCGTCGAAGCCACGCGATAGCAATAAATATAAAGATCATCAAAAGTTTTGTAACGATTTTTATGCGTATCCATCAAAACGCCCTTCATCAAATCAAGCGGGATTTCCTGCGGAATATCGTAATTTTTGAGCATATCTTCCCAAGCGATAAAAACGAGTTCGGAGTTTGGAGTTTCGGGTTTAGAGTTTTCTTCACTTTTACCTTTTACCTTTTGCCTTTTGCCTTCATAAACCTTTTGAAGTTTATGCTTCCAATTCTCGACTGCTTTAACCGCTTCCGCCTCAGAACGCACTTCGGCTTCATCCACTTCGTCGTCAACATTCCGGCAAAGTGCATAAAGTGCGTAAACCGCTTTTTGTTTATCCTTCGGGAGAAATTTATTGGCAAAATAAAAGCTCTTGGCGTGTTCCTTCGTAACACTTTCGCAGTATTTGTAGGCTTCTTTGAGTTCGCGTGGATTCATTAACTCAAATATAACTTATATGAACTTCGTTTTTCATCTAAAGACTTACGAAAGAAGAATATTAAACCCATAGAAACATAGTTCACATAGCGATTTTATCTAATCAAAAGTTGTTTCAGCAACCTCGAATAGTATCGGTCAAATAATCTTCTCTTCTATGTTTCTATGTGTATAATATTCTTCTTAATTTTTCTCCAACCAATCTTCAAACTCCAACAAAACTTCAAATTGATCTTTATTTTCGAGGCGTGTGAGAAAATCGGTTAAAATTTCATCGGTCAACATCGGCAAGCCGACGCTGTTTTTTGTCGCCCGATAATTTCCGCCGTCCAAAACGTAAATTATCAAACGCTTGCCGTCAAACAACCAAAATTCGGGAACTTCGAGTTGTTTATAAATATCGAATTTCGATGTCGAAGCGTGGTGTATGTCAATCTCGACCACAATATCGGGCGGAACATCTCTGCTAAAATCTATCGAATCTTTTTTCGCAACAAGTTCGGCATTCTGCACATAAAAACAGCAATCCGGCTCAGAACCTCTGTCTTTTTCGCTTCTTTTCATTGTTGCCGAGCCGAAATGCAATACTTTTATTTTCTGTTTGAGACTCAATGTTGTTACCAACATTTCAACAAAACGGACATATTTTTCGTGCAGAATTGAAAGTGTCATAATTTTTATATTTTCCCCGTCAAAGCTGATTCTCAAACCGCTTGCTTCGCCGAC
>JBGTKR010000140.1:0-3526 GCA_041744535.1 Pyrinomonadaceae bacterium | reverse complement strand
GAAACCGGCTTCGACCGCTTCGACCATTCCGCCGAAACCGTCTATTTTGTCGAAGTATTCGTAACATCCGTCAATCATTTTTTGGGTTAAAGATTCGACGTAAAACGAACCGCCAAGCGGATCAACCGTGTTGGCGATTCCTGTTTCTTCGGCGATTATTTGCTGTGTTCGCAAAGCAATTAATGCCGCTTCGTCGGTTGGTAAAGCTAACGCTTCGTCGTAAGAATCGGTGTGCAGAGATTGCGTTCCGCCGAGAACTCCGGCGACGGCTTGAATGGCGACTCGTGCGATGTTGTTTAACGGTTGCTGAACGGTTAATGAAACTCCCGCCGTCTGTGTATGAAAACGCATTTTCATTGTGCGTGGATTGGTTGAACCAAAGCGTTTTTTCATCGTTTCCGCCCAGACGACCCGTGCCGCACGATGTTTGGCGATTTCTTCAAAGAAATCATTGTGAGCATTAAAGAAAAATGAGATTCGCGGCACGAATTCGTCAACGTCCATTCCGCGATCAACGCCGTATTGAACATATTCAACGCCGTCGCGTAGCGTAAATGCCAATTCCTGCAAAGCCGTCGAACCTGCTTCGCGGATATGATAGCCGGAAACCGAGATCGGATTGTAACGGGGAAGATGTTTGGCGGAAAATTCAAAGGTGTCAATCACCAATTTCATCGCCGGTTTGATCGGATAAACCCATTCTTTTTGAGCGATGTATTCCTTTAAAATATCGTTCTGAAGCGTTCCCGAAATTTTATTAAAATCCGCACCTTGTTTTTCGGCAAGGGCGACGTAATAAGCAAGGAAAATCCACGCCGGAGCGTTTATCGTCTGTGAAACCGTAACATCTTCCAAGTTAATTCCGTCAAATAAAGCCTCAAAATCCGCAAACGTCGTAACCGCCACGCCGCATTTTCCGACTTCGCCTTCCGACAAAGGGGAATCCGCATCAAGTCCCATTAAAGCGGGCAAATCGTAAGCAACTGAAAGTCCGGTTTGTCCCTGTTTCATCAAATATTTGAAACGGGCGTTGGTTTTCTCCGGCGAAGAAAATCCCGCAAATTGCCGCATTGTCCAGAGTTTACCGCGATAACCCGTCGGATGAATCCCGCGTTTGTATGGAAATTCGCCCGGAAAACCGACATCGCCGTCCGAAATAATATCTTCGACATCAGCTTGCGTATAAAGTCTTTTGACGGGTTCTAAGGAAACGCCTTCAAATGATTCCTTTCGCTCACCGCGTTTATTGACCGTTGGTTTTAATGTTTCATCTTCCCAACGCTCGACATTTTCTTTGCTTCTCGATAATTGTTCTTTAATTTCCGGCATATTTTTCCTTTTGTAAATGGCTTTTTTGGTAATTGTAACACGATTGTTCAATACTTTTGAAAGCAATAAATTAATCAATTTCGATGATATTAATTTGATTTTCTATTGTTTCTGACAATAATAATTGAAGATTTTTTATGTAAGGTTTGAGCGTTTCGATTTTATTATTCGGTGCATTCAATATAAATAATTTGATCGGGAATCTTGAGAGATTTTGTTGAAATTGTAGATTTTATCAATTGTTACAAACGCATCAAAGCCTTCGAGCGTCAATAAACCAAGCAATTCTCCGTTCCTTGTTCCATTCCAATCTTTTTCCCGAACGGTGAAAACTTCGTGTTTATCACTAAATTCCGGTTTCAATTTTTCCGACAGATTTTCGCCCAATAAAATTTTCATTTAGAATTTCGGGCGAGGTGATTAATTTTTCGGCTAAACGTAAAACTTCCAAAGCCTTTTTTCTTGAAACAGTCGGAAAATTTTCCAGAAATTCATCAAGCGTTTCGGTTTCAAGCCAGTCAAATAATGACCGAACGGGAACTCTCGTGTCGTAAAACACGGGCGTTCCACTCATAATTTCGGGATCAATATTTATAATTTTGTTCCGCATAAATAAAATATTAGAGTAAAAAAAGAGCAAAATCAATATTGAATCAAACTACCTTCACGTTTTGCACGTTTGACCGAACGCGAGAAAATCCAGAGCGAAAAGGGCAGCAGCACAGCGAGAAATCCGATCAGAACAAAGAGCTGCGGCTCGACATCTGTAAAGGTTTTTCCCTGAATTAAAATCGCTCTGATGCCATCCAACCCGTGTGTTGAAGGATTTATTGCAGACAAAAAACTTCCCGTGCTGCCGAGTTCTTCTTGAAGCATTTCCTTCGGAAAAAAAACGCCTGAAAAAAGTGCCGTGCCGACTCCGATAAAAATTGCGAAAGGGTCGCCGCGTTTAAAGGACATTACGAAACTTGCCGATAAAATTCCCAAGCAAGCAAGCGATAGAGTTGTTAAAAGCAAAAAAATCGAAGCTAAAATGAAACTGCCTTGGTATTGAATATTAAAAAACGCCCAACCGAAAAATAAATATAGAAATGAATAAAACGTCGCTTCGACATAAGCCCACGCCGAACTCGAAATAATCACCGTCGGAACATTTATCGGTGTCAGCAGAATACTTTCGAGCGTTCCCTGCATCTGTTCTTGGCGAATCGCATTGGCGAGCGAGGAAAATCCTACGAGAAAATAATTGAGAACCGCCAAGCCGATCAGCCAGGCAGACAGCAGATTTTGCCAGTTCGGATAGCGAAAATCTATAAATCCCGTATTTGCCAGACGCGATATAAAATAAAACGTGGTCGAAACGCCGAGTATCCAAAGGATTTTGATGAGAAATTCAAAACGATACGAAATTGCGAGTTGAAAATCTCTTATGATAAAGGCTTTTATGCGGCGGAAAAGATTCATTACATACTTTATACGAATTTAATATGAAACTAATTTACAATTAAATCCAAATCATTCAAAACAACAAAATCCGATAACCTTTGCAAAGAATTAACATTAAATTTACAATGAACTGAAATGAAAAGCACCTCTGTAAAAATTTTAACCGTTTTATTTGCTTTCGTGTTTTCAGTTGCCTGTTTGAGCGAGGACAAACCGATTGATGATGTTAATACGCTCAGACCGAATGTGAATGAAAATATAAATACGAATGTCAACTCAAATGCGAATGTTGCTGAAGATAACGAGATAAAATTACGGGAAAAGATCAAAATGCCGTATGAGCCGATTGGCGACAGTCCGTGGCAGGAAGATATAAGAAGCAATCCGAATAAGCTCACGGCTGTATTGAAATTTTCCGAAGAAGATACACGGCACTTGTTGGAAAAAGTAAGACGCAGAGATAAAAAAAATGCGGTCAGCATTGATGCTGAAAGCTGGTTTCCCGCCGAACTCATTGCAAAAAGCGATTCAACCGGAGATACGAGTCTGAAAGGCATCGGATATTCGGCGGAAGATTTTGCAAAACCGCCATACACGAACGGAAAGCTGATCTATATTGAAGGAACGAAATTTTTTGTGCTGAATCTGCAAGCTAATACGCAGGAGCAGTAAGTAGTAAAGAAAAGACTGTAATATCAACAATTTAGCCATTTATTAACATACCTGTTAACTGAAAATTGGTATAAGTAAT
>JBGTKR010000139.1:0-18027 GCA_041744535.1 Pyrinomonadaceae bacterium | reverse complement strand
GGGCAGAGGAACGGTGGCGACGGGAAGAATCGAGCGAGGGATCATCAAGGTCAATGAGGCGGTGGAGATCGTCGGGATCAAGGACACACAGAATTCGGTCTGCACGGGCGTGGAGATGTTCAAGAAACTGCTGGATGAAGGTGTGGCGGGCGATAATGTCGGACTTCTTTTAAGAGGAGTCGAAAGATCGGCAATCGAGAGAGGACAGGTGATAGCGAAACCGGGGTCAATCACACCGCACACGAAGTTCAAGGCTGAGGCATATGTCTTAACCAAAGAAGAAGGCGGCAGACACACACCGTTTTTTACGGGCTACAGACCGCAGTTTTATTTCAGGACGACGGATGTCACGGGAGTAGCGAATTTGCCGGACGGAGTGGAGATGGTGATGCCGGGAGATAATATCGAGATGAACATTGAACTTATCGCACCGATTGCAATGGAGAAAGGCTTGCGGTTCGCCATCAGAGAAGGCGGACGGACGGTGGGAGCGGGAACAGTTACGGAAATACTAGAATAGAGAAGTAGTCAGCGAAGAAGCGGTCGGCGGTCAGCAGGAAAACAAAAAAAGCTGATAGCTGACAGCTAATTGCTGATAGCTCATAGCTAAATATGTTAAACGAAAAAATACGCATCAAGTTAAAAGCATACGATCATCGCGTGTTGGATCAATCCACACAAGAGATCGTTGATACGGCAAAACGCACCGGAGCAAGGATCGCAGGTCCGATTCCGCTTCCGACGGTTAAAAATAAATGGACGGTTTTGCGTTCACCGCACGTTGACAAAAAATCGCGTGAGCAGTTTGAGATCAGAACGCACAAGCGTTTGATGGATATTCTCGACCCGACCGCCGAAACGGTGGATGCGTTAATGAGATTGGATTTGCCTGCCGGTGTTGATGTTGAGATCAAAGCATTCGGAACTTGATAAAGTGAGAAGTGAAAGGTTAGAAGTAAGAAGTGAATAATAAAAATACTTTTTACATTTATATTAGATTTACATAGTTGATCGTTGACTGTTAAAACAATTAACAATTAACAATTAACAATTAACAAAAAAATGATTAACGGAATCATCGGAAGAAAAGTAGGAATGACACAGCTTTTTGCTGAAGACGGAACGGTTACTCCGGTAACTGTTATTAAAGCAGGACCTTGTGTTGTCGTTCAAACAAAAAAATCATCGGGAAGCGACGGTTATAATGCGGTTCAACTCGGTTTAGTCGAAGATAAACCTATTAAGGTTAAAAATGTTACAAAACCGCTGCGTGGACACTTTGAAAAAACCGGAGGCGGTTTGCCGCCAACCCGTATTTTGAGAGAAATTCGCCTCAAGGACGAACCGGAAGCCGAAGTCGGTGAGCAGATCAAAGCCGATGTTTTCAGCGACGGCGATAAGATCGAGGTCGTCGGAAGATCAAAGGGACGCGGTTTTGCCGGAACGATCAAACGGCATAACTTTTCACGCGGTCCGATGACGCACGGTTCGATGAATAAACGCCGTCCGGGTTCAATCGGTCAATCGGCAACTCCTTCGAGAGTTTTGAAGGGAACGAAATCTTCGGGACATATGGGAAATGACCGTGTTACAGCAAGAGGTTTGACGATTGCAAAAGTTGATGCGGAAAACAATCTGATAATGGTTCGCGGCTCGGTCCCGGGACCGAACGGCAGATTGGTTGTTGTTAAGAAATCTGAAGCAAAAAATAGAAAATAGACGGCAGAAGGCAGTCGCAGTCGGCAGTTTTATTTAACTGACCGCTGACAACTGACAACTGACCACTTTAACGGAGTTAAAATTATGCCTACCGCAAAGGTTCGCAATTTAGAAAATAAAGAGATCGGCGATATTGAGTTAAGCGACAAGGTTTTTGATGCGGAACTCAATGAAGGACTGATTCACGCGGCGGTTAGAAACTATTTAGCTAACGCCCGTCAGGGAACGGCTAAAACCAAAACCCGCGGCGATGTTCGCGGCGGCGGCAAAAAGCCTTGGAAGCAAAAGGGAACGGGACGTGCAAGAGTCGCGTCAATTCGTTCACCTCTCTGGCGTGGCGGCGGACGGGTTCACGGACCTGTGCCGAAGGATTGGTCATATAAAATGCCGCAGAAAATGCGTCGCGGTGCAATTCGCTCGGCTTTGTCCGAAAGACTGCGTGAAGGAAACATAATGATTATTGACGAAATCAAGGTTGATAATCCGAAGACTAAGGATTTTGTCAACCTGATGACGACTCTTGAATTAGCGAATAATAAAAATCAAACGAAAACTTTGATCGTTGATTCGCTCGACAATTCAAACCTGATGATGGCTTCGAGAAATGTTCAAAAAACAAAGATTGTCAACAGTTTCGGCGTAAATGTTTACGATCTGCTGTATCACGAAAAAATCGTTCTTTCAAAAAAAGCGGTTGAAGAATTAAGCGATTTACTTACTCCGCGTGGAAAGAAAACACTAAAGGAGGCGGCGTAAAATGAGAGATAAATTGAATGTTTGGGATGTTTTAAAAACACCGATTATTACCGAAAAATCCGTTCTTCTGAAAGAGCAAAGCACCGATGATGAAGATCAGGGACAAGTTTTAACCTTCCGTGTCGCCCGAAAAGCGAGCAAAGACGATATTCGCAACGCCGTCGAAGATATATTCGGTGTTAAAGTGGCGAAAATCCGCACATTGAATCGTCAGGGCAAAATGAAACGGCAGGGAAGACACGAAGGTCGCCGTCCGGCTTGGAAAAAGGCTTATATTACATTGAAAGTTGGCGAACCGCACGTAGATTACGCGGAAGCAATCTAGTCAGTAAACAGTAAACAGTAAACAGTGAACAGAAAGTTGCTGCTAACTGCTAACTGATAACTGATAACTGATAAAGTTATGGCTATAAAAAAAGTAAAACCGACATCACCGGCAAGACGTTACCAAACCTTTTTGAAGCGGGAGCAATTAACCAAAGGTGCAGAACCTGAAAAATCTTTGCTCGAACCGAAAACAAGAAGTGCGGGACGTAACAATGACGGAAGAATTACGGTGCGTCGCCGCGGCGGCGGACACAAACGGCATTATAGAATCATTGATTTTAAGCGTAATAAAACCGGAATTCCCGGAAAAGTTACACAAATCGAATACGATCCGAATCGCTCGGCACACATCGCTTTGATCACATATCTGGATGGTGAAAAAAGATATATTCTCGCACCTGCCAATATGGAAGTCGGACAAGCGGTAATGAGTGGACCGGAAGCCGATATTTTGCCCGGAAATGCTTTGCCGATCTTGAATATCCCGTTGGGAACTGAAGTTCACAACATCGAGCTTCGCCCCGGAAAAGGCGGACAACTTGTGCGTTCCGCCGGAGGATTTGCTCAAGTTGTGGCAAAAGAAGGTAAATACGCACAGTTGAAAATGCCTTCGGGTGAAGTCAGAAGAATTCCGGTTGTCTGTATGGCAACGGTCGGAATGGTCGGAAACAGGGAACACGAAAATGTTTCGCTCGGTAAAGCCGGACGAAGCCGTTGGATGGGTCGCCGTCCGAAAGTTCGCGGTGTCGTAATGAATCCGGTAGATCATCCGCACGGCGGCGGTGAAGGAAAAACTTCCGGTGGTCGTCATCCGGTAACGCCCTGGGGCAAACCGACAAAAGGTTATAAAACACGCAGAAACAAACGCACGGACAATATGATCGTGCGGGATAGAAGAAGGAAATAATCCGACTTTGGGTTTTAGATTTTGGATTTACGATTATTTCTGAAATCCAAAATCCAAAATCTAAAATCTAAAATAAAATTATGCCACGTTCAGTAAAAAAAGGACCTTTTATAGATTTAAGTATTCAGAAGGTTTTAAATAGAATAGAAGAAGGCGGAGCAAAACCGCAGGCGATCAAAACCTGGTCGCGTCGTTCAACAGTTACGCCCGATATGGTCGGTTTGACCTTCGGAGTTCATAACGGCAAACGACATATTCCGGTTTATGTAACGGAAAATATGGTCGGACACAAACTCGGCGAATTTTCCCCGACAAGACTTTTCAAAGGACATCCGGGAACAAAAGCGGAGAAAATGGCGAAGAGGAAATAACTTTTAACGCAATACGTGATACGTAATACGCCTTACGTGAAGAACAAAAGCGAATTACGAATTACGAATTACGAATTACGATTATGGAAGCAATAGCAAAAGCAAAATATATAAAAGGCTCGCCGCAAAAGGCACGGCTGGTAATTGACCTTGTGCGTGGGAAAAATGTTGCCAAAGCCCTGGCTATCTTGAAATTTACTAATAAACGTGCGGCGGGTCCGATTGCAAAATGTATTCATTCGGCGATTGCCAACGCAACTTATAAAGCGGAGCAGGAAAATATCGCAATTGATCCTGATGATCTGTGGATCAAGACTTGTTTTGTGGACATCGGACCGACCAAAAATCGCCGCCGTCTGCGTCCCGCACCGCAAGGTCGTGCATATTTTGAAAGACGGCATTTTTGTCATATTACGGTTGAACTTACAAGTGAGGCACCGGAAGAAAAGGACGACAAAAAGTCGAGGAAAGCGGCGAAAGCGGCTGGAAAGATTGACAGCGGTAAAAGTAGTAAAAAAGAAACGGCGAAAACCGATGCCAAGAAAGCAGAAGATAAAAAAGCGGACGAGGTGAAGGAAGAAGCAGTTGACGCTGAAAAAACGGAAACCGCAAAAGTCGTAAAAGATGCCGAATCCGAAACCGAAGCTAAAGCTGATTCAACCGCTAAGTCGGAAGAACAATCAGATGTAAAAGCGGAATCTGCCGAAAAGAAAACCGATAAAAAATCAGCCGCAAAAGCGGAAACGGAAGAAGTTAAAGCAGAAGTGAACAAAGAAGAAACGGAAACATTGCACGAACAGTCCGAAGAAGAAGCCAGACCGGAAACGGAAGCCGAACAGATCGGAACGGCGACACCGAAAAATAAGCCTTTAGCGGCTCAGACCGATGAGGAAAAAACCGGAACGGACGAAGCGGCGGACAGACAACTTGACGAAAATGAGGAACTTGAACGTCAATAAATAAATTTGCGATTTTCGATTTGCAAATTACGATTGAAGAAAAAAATTCACTTCGTAAAAAAAGCAATCCAAAATCTAAAAACGAAAATTGAATTATGGGACAGAAAGTACATCCATACGGATTCAGAGTAGGATATAACAAGGATTGGCATTCGCACTGGTTTGCCAAAAACGAATTCGCCGAATATTTGGCGGAGGACTTGAAATTAAAGCGTGATCTGAAAAAGCGTTTCACGGGAGCGGGCGTTTCGCACATAGACATCGAGCGTGCCGCAAATCGTCTGAAGATCATTATTTATACTTCGCGTCCCGGAATTATCATCGGACGTAAGGGATCGGAAATCGAGAAATTAAAGGAAGATTTATCGAATAAAACCGGACGCGACGTGATCGTTTCGATTCAGGAAATTCGCCGACCGGAATTAAACGCACAATTACAGGCGGAGAAGATCGCTTATCAATTAGAAAAGCGAACCGCATTTCGACGTGCGATGAAAAAGACGATGGAAGAATCGCTTCGAATGGGTGCTGAAGGTATCAAAGTTATGATGTCGGGACGTTTGAACGGTGCGGAGATCGCCCGACGTGAATGGTCTTTGCAAGGACAATTACCGCTTCATACTTTAAGAGCCGATATTGATTATGGTTTTGCCGAAGCGTTGACGACGATGGGAATTATCGGCGTAAAAGTCTGGATATATCGCGGCGAGATTCTCGATCCCGATGCAAATATGGCACGCGGGACGACCACCGATCCGATCAATGAACCGAAAATTACAGCCGGAAACAGACGCGGCGGAAGAAAACCGCGTCGCCGGGACGATAACAGAAACGACAGATAATTTTAATAAGAGAAGCAAATTTTTGAGGTAACTCATTATGTTAATGCCGAAAAAGGTAAAGTTCCGAAAACAGCAAAAAGGGCGAAACAGAGGAAAGGCTCATCGCGGAGATAAGTTGAATTTCGGGGATTTTGGATTAAAAGCAATGGAACCGGGTTGGATCACCGACCGCCAGATCGAAGCCGCACGGATCGCTATGACGCGGCACGTCAAACGTGGCGGAAAAATCTGGATTCGTATGTTTCCCGACAAACCCGTTACCAAAAAACCGGCTGAAACCCGTATGGGTAAAGGAAAAGGAGCTCCCGATCATTGGGTTGCCGTAGTAAAACCGGGAAGAATTATGTATGAAATTCAAGGAGTCGAAGAAGGCTTGGCACGGGAAGCATTCCGTTTAGCCGCACAAAAACTTCCGATCAAAACGAAGTTTGTAACCCGTGCAGATTTGGAAGGAGGAATTGTTTAATATGAAACGCAAAGAACAATTAGAGCAGCTTCGTGAAATGGAAACGGATGAGTTAAAGGAACAGGCGGACAGCTTAAAGGAATCGCTCTTTCGTTTGAAATTCAGAAAATCTCTCGGTGTCGGCGAAGTAGTCGAAGACATCAGACGCGAGAAAAAAACTCTGGCACGGGTTTATACATTGATTCGTCAAAGAGAAACCGAACAATCCAAAACAAAACAGACGGAAGCATAATAAAAGGTTGAAATTAAAATAATGGCGAAGAAGAAAGAAGAAAACGTAGAAGAAACAGCAGAAGAAACCAAGACGAAAGCAAAAGCAGAAGAGAAGAAAACAAAGAAAACTGCCGAGTCTAAAAAGGCTGATGAAAAGGCTGAGGTTACAGCGGAAGAAACCGCTGATGATTCGATCATTGAAGATGTAGTCGAAACTGCTGCCGGAATTGTCAGCGATGTTGCCGAGGCAGTTGCCGAAACAGCTTCGGATGTAGTTGAAGCGGCTTCGGATGTGGTCGGAGCGGTTGTCGGAGATTCCGATAACAATGATGAATCCGATGAAACGGAAAATACACGCGGTAAAAGAGCCGAAAAAGTCGGTATTGTTCAATCCGATAAAATGACAAATACCGTTACGGTTCGTGTGGACAGAGTTGTCAAGCATCCGCTGTATCGAAAATATGTTAAACGCAGAAAGAAATTTATGGCTCACGACGAACTCGGAGCTGCAATCGGCGATAAAGTTCGCATCGTTGAAACAAGACCGCTTTCCGCCCGCAAACGCTGGCGTGTGGTCGAAATTGTTCAGAAAACAGTGAAGTAGCAATTCGTAATACGCAATTCGTAATTCGGTTTTACGTATTACATATCACGTATCACGGAGTAAAGATATGATTCAAATGCAGACCGCCCTGATGGTGGCGGATAATTCAGGTGCTAAAAAGGTAAAAATGATTATGCCGATCGGCGGTTCAACGTCGAAAATTGCAGGAATCGGCGACCGGATCAAAGTTACCGTTAAAGAAGCAAACCCCGGCGGAACAGCCAAAAAGGGTAATGTTTACGATGCCGTTATTGTCAGAACGAGAAAGGAAGTCCGCCGCAAAGACGGAACTTACATCAGATTTGATGAAAATGCGGCAGTCTTGATAAAGGAAGACGGTTCGCCGATCGGCACACGGGTTTTCGGTCCGGTCGCCCGTGAACTGCGTGAAAAAAGTTATATGAAAATCGTTTCACTCGCACCGGAGGTTATATAAAAATGAGTAGTAAAGCAAAAAGAGGCACGATCAGATCGAGAATCAAACGCGGTGATGAGGTAGTTTTCATTTCGGGGCGAGAATATAATCGTTACGAAAGAAGTGCGGACGGAAAAGTCGAGCGTGTGCCTTATCGCGGAAAAGTTATCGCCGTTGATCCGAGAGCGGGGAAGGTCAAGGTCGAAGGTGCAATGATTATGAAAAGGCATCAGAAGGCTAATCCGCAAATGAATCTCGAAGGCGGAATTATCAAAAAGGAAGCGTGGGTTGAATCTTCAAATGTATCTTTGATTGATCCGAAAACGGATAAACCGACACGCATCAAATATGAAGTCCGGGATGGGCAAAAGGTCAGAGTAGCGAAAAGCGGAGAAGCAATTGCCGAACCGCAGAAATTTGCCAAAAGAGAAACAAGCAAAGCTGAAACGGAAGAAGTTAAAGCAACCGATAAATCGGAAGAAGTTGAAACAACCGATAAAAAGGAAACCGAGTCGGAAGAAATTAAAGCAACCGATGAAGAAGAATAGGAAGAAATTTTCAATTTTCAATTTTCACTTTGCGATTGTAAGAAAAAAGATAACTCGCAAATCAAAAATTACAAATTAGAAAAACTCTAAAAGAAATGGCTAGATTAAAAGAAAAATACAGAAACGACATTGCTCCGGCAATCGCTAAAGAATTCGAGATCAAAAATAAAATGGCGATTCCGAAAGTGGAAAAGATCGTTATCAATATGGGAGTCGGTGAAGCGATCAGCAATTCAAAGATTCTCGACACGGTGGTTGATGAATTAACGTCAATTACGGGACAAAAACCCGTAGTTACGAAAGCGAAAAAATCAATCGCGGCATTCAAACTGCGTGAAGGAATGAGCATCGGTTCGATGGTTACTTTGCGTGGCGACAGAATGTATGAATTTCTGGATAGATTGATCTCGGTTGCTCTGCCGCGGGTTCGTGATTTTCGCGGAATCTCGCCGAAATCATTTGACGGACGCGGAAATTATACTTTAGGAATTAAGGAACAATTAATTTTCCCGGAAATTGATTTTAATAAAGTTGATAACACACGGGGAATGAATATTTCGATTGTTACAACCGCTGAAAATGATGAGCAGGCACGTTCTCTGCTGAAAGCAATGGGAATGCCGTTTCGTCAGAATTAAATTAGTGGAGAGTTTGGAGTGGAGAGTGGAGAGAAAGAAAAAACTCGGACTTTAACTTTAGACTCAAAATAATATAGTGCAGAGTTCGGAAAGTATTGAGAAAAAAAACGAATTTTTCTCTCCACTCTCCACTCTCCACTCTAAACTAAAAAAATATGGCAAAGATCAGCAAAATAGTAAAAAACGAAAAACGCAAAAAAACGGTGGCAAAATATGCCGTCAAAAGAGCAGCGTTAAAAAAGGTTATTAATAACCCGGAATCTACACCCGAAGAGGTTGATGCAGCAGTAATCAAACTGCAAAAACTTCCTCGAAATGCAAGTCCGATCAGGGTTGTGAACCGTTGTTCGCAAACGGGTCGTCCGCGTGGTTATTTAAGAAAATTCGGCGTTTCCCGGATTGCCTTACGTGAACTCGCATTGCAGGGACAGATTCCCGGTGTAGTTAAATCAAGTTGGTAAATTAGATTTTAGATTTTAGATTTTAGATTTTAGATTTTGGCAAAGAAATAATGTTGAATGTTAAACCAAAATCCAAAATCGGCAATCCAAAATCATTTTACGGAGTAAAATAAGAATGACAGACCCAATCGCAGATATGCTCACGAGAGTTCGCAATGCAATAAGTGCGAAACATTCGCGTGTGGATATTCCCGGTTCAAAGTTGAAGTTGGAAGTTGCAAGGATTTTGAAGGAAGAAGGTTACATCAATAATTTTGTAACCAAGGGCGAAAAACCCAAATTCACGATCCGTATATTTTTACGTTATGACGCAAAAGGCACTTCGTCCATTACGCATATTTCAAGAGTATCGCGTCCGGGCAGAAGAGTTTATGCCGGTTCGGGTAAGATACCGAATGTTTTAGGCGGTTACGGCGTAAATATTATCTCGACCTCCAGAGGTTTGATGAGCGGGAAAACGGCTCGCCGCGAAAATGTCGGCGGTGAGATTTTAGCAGATGTTTATTAGAAGTCAGTAAATTGTGAATCGTTAATGGTAAATAGTAAATAGTCAGGATGATTCGGACAAATCTATTTACTATTTACAATTAACAATTTACCAAATGAAAAAATTATGTCGCGTGTAGGAAAACAACCAATTACGATACCTTCGGGAGTTGACGTAAAGATCAACGGAGATGAGATAGAAGTAAAAGGTCCGAAGGGAACTTTGAAATCCATCGTCCCGGAAGGAATAGAATTTAAACAGGAAGACGGAACTTTAATCGCCGAGCGGAAAAACGACAAATATTCAGCGATGCACGGTTTGGCGAGAGCCTTGGCAAATAATGCCGTGGTCGGCGTAACGGAAGGCTTTACACAGCAGATGGACGTTGTCGGAGTCGGTTACAAATTGGATATTCAAGGCAGCAAACTCGTTTTTGCTTTGGGTTATTCGCATCCGGTCGAATATCAGCTTCCCGACGGCATTAGTGCAACGTCGGAAAGACTTCCGGCAAAAGCCGCTGTTCAGCAGTATCAGACGACTTTAACTCTGAGCGGAATAGATAAACAAATGCTCGGTCAGGTGGCGGCGGAACTTGCCCGCCTGAGAAAGCCGGATGCTTATAAGGGTAAAGGAATTCGCTACTCAGACAGATATTACAGATTAAAACAAGGTAAAACAGCCGCTTAAAAAAAGTAGGTGGTAAAAGAATATGGCAAAGAAAAGCAGAGGAAATATTCGTAAAGCAATTCACGGACGCATTCGCTTGAAAGTCAGCGGAACGGAGGAACGTCCGCGTCTGGCGGTTTATCGAAGCACGAATCATATTTACGCACAAATAATTGATGATGGGAAAGGCACGACTTTAGTTGCGGCTTCGTCGGTTGAAAAAGACCTGAAAGACAAAAGCGGCGGAAATATCGAAGGTGCGAAAACGGTTGGTAAAGCAATTGCGGAACGTGCGATAAACGCAGGGATCGAGCAGGTCGTCTTTGACCGCGGCGGTTATGTTTATCACGGCAGAGTAAAAGCCCTGATTGATGCCAGCCGCGAAGCCGGATTAAATAAGGATAGTTCAAACGGTGCTTCCGATACGGCGGAAACTAAAGAGAAAAAAGCCGATACGGAAGAATTGAAGAAGGAAGACACCAAAAAAGAAGCCAAAACGACGAAATCCGAAAAATCCGATGCCGCCGCTAAAGAGGAAAAGCCTGAAAAAAAGGATAAAAAATCTAAAGAGAAAGCAGAAAAGAAAGCTGAATCCGAAGAAGAAACCGAAGAAAAAGCTAAATCTAAAAAAGAATCTAAGGAAAAAACACAAGAAACAGAAGTAAAAGAGTCCGATGACTCGAAAGAAGGTGATGATGAACAATAAAAAAAGAATTTCGCCGAACGGGTTGTTGTTAAACGACCAATTGATCTCGATCAATCGTGTAACTAAAGTTGTGAAAGGCGGTAAAAATATGTCGTTTGCGGCTTTGGTTGTGGTCGGTGATGAAGCAGGTCACGTCGGATTCGGGACGGGAAAGGCAAAGGAAGTTCCGAGTGCGATCAAAAAAGCGGTTGAAGCAGCGAAGAATAATCTGATTCGAGTTCCTTTGATCGAAAATACTCTGCCGCATCCGATTGTCGGCAGATACGGAGCCGGAAGAGTTTTGGTTAAACCGGCGGCGGAAGGAACGGGAGTTATTGCCGGCGGTGCGGTTCGTCCGATTATGCAAATGCTCGGCGTTCATAATGTCAGAACGAAAATTTTAGGTTCGACCAATTCGCACAGCGTGATCCGTGCAACATTTGACGCTTTGATGCGTATGAAAGACCCGATTGATGTCGCCAGACTTCGCGGTAAACAGGTTGAAGAATTATTATAATTAAACGGTCTTTGGACTTTGGTTTTTGGTCTTTGTAAGAAATCCATATAAATTGATTTACCAAAGACCAAAAACCAAAATTAAAAAAATGGCAAAGAATACAGAAGAAGAAAAAAAAGACGGAATGATCAAAATTCAGTATTATAAAAGTATCATCGGATATTCCAAAAAGCAGAAGCAGATGGTTAAAAGTATGGGTTTTACCAAACTCAACCAGATCAAGGAAAAACCCGACAATCCGGCAATGCGGGGAGTCGTGAATAAAATTCCGCATATTTTGAGAATTGTAGAGTAGGTATTTGTCAGTTATAATTTGTAATTCGCCTTTTGTTATTAAGCCAATTAAGAATGGTTTTTAATCGCAAAAGGCTTTTCGGCAAAATGGAACGACTACCGAACTGACAACCAACAGAGGACAACATTATGGCTTTATCACTAAATAATATACAACCGTCGGAAGGCTCGACACATAAGAAAAAACGCCGCGGACGCGGACCCGGTTCGGGGAACGGCAAAACCGCCGGACGCGGACACAAAGGACAAAAATCACGTTCGGGTTATTCACGGCGTGCCGGATTTGAAGGCGGACAAATGCCGCTTCAAAGACGTTTGCCGAAACGCGGATTTACAAATATCTTCAAGAAGAAATGGATCGAAGTTCGCCTTTCGACACTCGAATCGAACTTTGAAGCCGGAGATGAAATAACGCCTGAAATTCTGCGTCAACGCGGACTTATCAAAAAAGCAAAGCACGATCTGGTAATTTTAGGCAACGGTGAAGTCAATAAAAAACTGACTATCAATGCCCACCGCTTTACCAACGCCGCCAAAGAAAAAATCGAAAATGCAGGCGGAACTGTAAATTTAATCGTCAAAGAAAAAGAATCTGAAGAATCGCCGGAAAAAGCCGAAAAATAAATTTGTCGGCAAGTATTATTTTTTTTATTGTCAGTTGATGGATTAATTTGTTGACAAAGTTTTATTAAGAGGAAAGTATGGACAAGTTTTTCGCTGCTATTCAAAATATTTTCAAAGTTCCCGAGTTGAGGAAAAGAATTCTTTTTACTCTCGCACTTCTGGCAATTTATCGTCTTGGAGCTCACGTTACCGCTCCGGGCGTAAATTCGGCACAACTCAAACAGGTTTGGGCTGAAGTAAGTCAGACGCTTCTGGGAATCTTGGATATTTTTTCGGGCGGAAATTTTCAGACGATTTCCGTTCTCGCACTCGGTGTAATGCCGTATATTACCGCGTCAATTATTATGCAGTTGATGCCGACGCTTTACCCGCAGCTGAAAAAGGTTCAGGAAGAAGGCGAAGTCGGACGGCAGAAAATGAATCAATGGACGCGGTATCTGACCGTTGCACTTTGTATGGTGCAGTCGTTTTTTATCGCTACGTGGCTGCAAAGAAATAATGTCATAGACAACACCTGGTGGATGTCTTTGATGATGGTCATAACCTTGACCACCGGAACGATCTTCGTAATGTGGTTGGGTGAGCAGATTACCGAACGCGGAGTCGGAAATGGTATTTCATTAATAATTTTCGCCGGAATTCTGATAAGTTTGCCGAGTGCTACCGGACAGATCGTGGAAAAGGTCAGACAAGGCGACCCGATTCAAACTTTGGGAGTTATATTTCTCATCGCAGTCTTGATCACTTTAACGGCTCTGATCGTCTATATGGAATCCGCACGGCGAAACATTGCGATAAGTTATGCCAGCAGGCGAGTCGGAAATCAGGTTTATCAGGGACAGGAAACAAGTCTTCCGCTCAAGTTCAATATGGGCGGCGTGATCCCGATCATTTTCGCTTCATCCGTTCTGGCAATGCCGCAGACACTTTTTTCGGCACTTCCGGCTGATCCTAACAATCCCGATTCCGTCTGGTCGCAGATAGTTACGTTTTTCAACCAATTCGGCGGCAGCGATCCGTATTATAATTTAGTATTTATCGGCTTGATCGTCTTGTTCACATTCTTTTACATAACGATCATTTTCAATACCGATGATGTTGCCGATAATTTAAGGAAACACGGCGGATTTATTGCCGGAATACGTCCCGGAGCACCGACGGCGGATTATTTGAATACCGTGATGACAAGGCTGACAACGATCGGTGCAATTTATCTGGCTTTAGTCGTATTTGTTCCGCAAGTTCTTTTAAGCGGATTTAATGTGGCGAGATTGCCGTTCATCGGCGGAGCTTTGGATGGTTTCTTTTCGACAACGCCCGGACTTAGCTGGATCATTACAGGTTTAGGTTATCAATTCTTCTTCGGCGGAGCATCGCTTCTGATTATCGTCGCCGTTGCGATGGACACCGTTGCACAGATCGAGGCACAACTCGTAATGCGTAATTATGAAGGATTTTTAGGTGCGGGCAGATTACGCGGGAGACGAGGTTAAAAATTAAAACGGTCTTGGGTTTTTGGTCTTTGGTCTTTGAATCTTTTAAGTAATTTATTTTGATATTTCAATTGGAAATGACATCTTTTCAAAAATGAAAATCAAAGACCAAAGACCATTTTTGCAGATTATGTTTATGTCAAAGATTATTGTTTTAATCGGAGCACCGGGAGCGGGAAAGGGAACTCAGGCAAGGCTTTTGCAGGAGCGGCTCAATATTCCGCAGATTTCAACCGGAGATATGTTCCGCGAAATTCAAAAGGCGGACACACCGCTTGCAAAAGAGGTAAAGAATATTCTGGCTTCGGGAAAACTTGTTTCCGACGATATTACATTTGAAATGGTCAAGGATAGAACTTCACGTGCGGATTGTCAGGGAACATTTATTTTAGACGGTTTCCCGCGAACTACGGTTCAAGCTGAAATGCTCGAAGAATTAGCGGAAGAACAGGATAAAAATATCAATGTAGTTTTGATAAAAGTTCCGAACAAGAAACTGGAAAAACGCTTGACTGCCCGCAGAAGTTGTCCCGTTTGCGGCGAAATTTATAATCTTATCTATAAAAAACCGAAAATGGAAGGAGTTTGCGATTTTCATCCCGACACACCGCTTAAACATCGTGCGGATGATACGATTGATAAGGTAAAAGTTCGGCTTGAAACTTACGAAACCGAAACAAAACCGCTGGTCGAATATTACGAAAATTCGGGACGTTTACAGGAAGTTGACGGAACGCAGACTCCCGAAGAAATTTATCAGGAATTGGAAAATTTATTAGCCGTAAATAATGCGGCTGCTTAACGGAGTTTTCTGGTAATTATTTGAGTAAATGCCGGCTTCATAAAAAGCCGGCATTACATTTTTTTAATTTTGAGCAAATTAAAATTCAGCGAATTTATTAGAAAATCAACCCAACTTTTATTGGGGAAACAGATGATTATTGCAAAATCGAGAAAGGATTTGGAAAAAATGCGTGTCGTCGGCGAACTCATTGCCGAGGTCAGAGAAACTCTGCGGACAATGATCGAGCCGGGCATTACGCCGCTTGAATTAAATGAAAAGGCGGAAAAAATGATGCGTGATGCCGGAGCGATTCCGACATTTATCGGATATGCTCCGGGCAATATGCCGCCGTTTCCGTTTGCAATCTGTTCTTCCGTAAATGAACAGGTCGTTCACGGTTTTTCTACCGACATTCCTTTGGAAGAAGGCGATATTTTTTCGATGGATATGGCGGCGACTTTGAACGGGTTTGTCGGCGATACGGCAACGACGGTGCCGGTCGGGAAAATTGACGATGATACTGCACAACTCGTCAAAGTTACCGCCGAATGTCTTGATCTGGCAATTGCCGAATGTTATCCCGGAAAAAGAGTCGGCGATCTCGGAGCGGTTATTCAGGAACACGCTGAAAAATACGGTTACGGAATCATCAAGGATTATACCGGACACGGCATCGGGCGAAATATGCACGAAGCCCCGCAGATCGCCAACCACGGCAGACGCGGGACAAAAGAAAAAATTCGTCCCGGCTTTGTTTTCGCCATCGAACCGATGCTGACGCTCGGAAGTGAAGAAACCGAAACTCTCGGCGACGGCTGGACGGTTGTTACAAAGGACAGAAAACCGGCGGCACACAGCGAACATACGGTGGCGATCACAAAAGAAGGACCCGAAATTTTAACTCTGACAAAGGAACAAAAAAAGCGTTTGAGCCAAGAAAAAACTGAAACTGTTGCGGCTTAGCTTGAATAATCATTAAAAATACGCTAACATTTACGGTTTGTCCGACAATAGAAGATCGGATTTTAAATTTATGGCAAAAGAAGAAGCGATAGAAGTAACAGCGACTGTAATTGACACTCTGCCGAATGCACTTTTTAAGGTTACGTTGGATGACAACAAAGACCACGAGGTTTTGGCACATATTTCAGGTAAAATGCGTAAGAATTTTATCCGTATTTTACCCGGCGACAGAGTTTTGGTTGAACTTTCGCCTTATGATTTAAGCCGTGGGCGGATTACTTATCGGTATAAGTAATTTGCGATTTGCGATTGATTTTTGTGAAACTCGTATTATCAATTAAATTAGTGTAATAAACGTCTTGTGCGTGAATTAGTTATAGTTCTTGAGATAATGAAGAGTTTCTTCAAGTCATAAGATAGAATCAGGGAGTAAAAAAATGAAAGTTCGTCCGTCAGTAAAGAAAATGTGCGACAAATGTAAGATCATTCACCGCAAAGGTGTGGTGCGTGTGATCTGTGAAAACCCGAAACACAAACAAAGACAAGGGTAAGTTATTTTCGATTTAAGATTTACGATTTGCGGTTGGTTATTAACAACAATCTAAAATCTAAAATCTAAAATCCAAAATTAGGAGAGAAACTATGGCTCGTGTAGCAGGCGTGGATTTACCGCCGAATAAAAGAACTCAGATAAGTTTGACCTATATCTACGGTATAGGAAAATCCCGTGCGACTGACATTCTCGGTCAGGCTGACATCAGCGTTGATGCCAAGATCAAGGATTTGAGCGAAGATGAATTGCAGAGAATTCGTAATATCATTGATGAAGAGGGCGGCGTTGAAGGTGATCTTCGCAAACAGCGTCAAATGGACATCAAGCGTTTGATGGATATTGGCTGTTATCGCGGTCTGCGGCATCGTCGCGGATTGCCGGTTCGCGGTCAGAGAACAAGCACCAACGCAAGAACAAGAAAAGGACCTAAGAGAGCGGCGGTAGCTAAGAAAAAAGCTCCGGGCAAGAAATAAGAAGTTTGCAGACGGCAGTTGCAGTCGGCAGTTTTATTTACTGACCGCTGACCACTGACCACTGACTACTGACAAAATTATGGCTAAAGCAGCAAAAACAACGAAAGCAACGAAAGGTAAACAGAAAAAGTATAAAAAGAAAGAACGGAAAAATATTCCGGTCGGGATCGTATTTATCAAAGCTACCTTTAATAACACGCTTATTTCCATTACCGATCCGAACGGAAATCTGGTCGCTCAATCATCTTCGGGTGCGAGAGGTTTCAGAGGTTCGCGGAAGGGAACACCGTTTGCCGCCCAGCAAGCCGCCGTTGATGTGGCACGTAAAGCAAACGAAGTCGGAATGCGTGAAGCGGAAGTTCGCGTCAAAGGTCCGGGCGGCGGACGTGAATCGGCAATTCGTGCGATCAATAATGCGGGAATTCGCGTTACATCAATTCGTGATACGACACCGATTCCGCACAACGGCTGCCGACCGCCGAAACGTCGTAGAGTGTGAAGAAGATTTCAAATTTCAAATTTCAGATTTCAAATGAAGAAATATCGGGAAAGTGAAATTTTTAATTTTAACAAAGTTTTTTTACAATTTAATTAATAAACATATTAATTAATAAACATAAAAAGGATGAAGGGCGAATTTAAAAAATTTGCTTGTAAACTTTTCCAAAGTATAGAAGTAGTTTGAAAATTCAATTCATATAGATAATTTACATAAATTTGAAATTTGAAATTTGAAATTTGAAATTGCTCCGCTTGGAGGCAAACAAAAAATAAATGGCTAGATACAGAGATGCGGTGTGCCGCTTGTGCCGCCGCGAAGGTGGAAAATTATTTCTAAAAGGCGACCGTTGTTACAAACCGTCGTGTGCGATTGAAAAACGCGGAACGCAGCCGCCCGGACAACACGGACCGACAGCAAGACGCAGAGTTTTGCAGGGTTACGGTGAACAGTTGCGGGAAAAGCAAAAGGTCAAACGGATATATTTCGTGCTTGAAAAGCAATTCCGAAATTATTTTGATAAAGCCTCACGCCAAAAGGGAATTACCGGCGAAAATTTGTTGTTTATACTTGAAAGACGGTTGGATAATGCTGTTTACAGAGCAGGATTTTCGACCTCCCGTCCGCAGGCACGCCAGCTTGTCAATCACGGACATATCGAAGTGAACGGGAAAAAAGTTGATATACCGTCTTTTCAGGTGAAGGTCGGCGATGTTATTACGGTCAGAGATAACAGCCGTAAAAATCCGCATATCGAAGGTGC
>JBGTKR010000138.1:0-3431 GCA_041744535.1 Pyrinomonadaceae bacterium | reverse complement strand
ACGGTTTCGCATTCCAAGCCGACTTCTTTTAAGCGGTTTGCCGTTCCGTATGTGGCAATGAGTGAGAAACCCATTTTTGAAAGTCTTCGTGCCAAAACTACGGCTTGTCCTTTGTCTGCGTCGTTGATGGAAATGAACGCTTTGCCTTCAAGCGGCAAAGAAATTCCTGCACCTTCCATCGCCTTGCCGTAGGCTTCGCCGAATGTTTCGCCGATTCCCATAACTTCGCCCGTCGAGTGCATTTCGGGTCCGAGAATCGGATCAACTCCGGCGAATTTTTTGAACGGGAAAACGGGAGATTTGACGAAAATATACGGAACTTCCAAATGTTCGGGCAAATTGAATTCGGCAAGCGTTTTGACGTTTGCCATCACGAGCGACGCGATCTTTACCAGCGGAACTCCCGTTGCTTTGGCAACAAATGGAACGGTTCTCGAAGCCCGCGGATTTACTTCGATGATATAAACTCTGTCATCTTTTATCGCTAATTGTAAGTTCATCAAGCCTTTTACCTTTAATGCTTTAGCAAGGTTCTTTGTGTAGTGTTTGATCGTTTCGATGTGTTCTTCGGCAACTTTTTGCGGCGGCAGAACGCTGGAAGAATCGCCCGAATGAATTCCCGCTTCTTCAATATGTTCCTGAATTCCGGCAATCACACAAGCGGTTTCGTCGGCGAGTGCGTCAACATCAATTTCAACCGCACGTTCTAAGAATTTATCAATCAAAATAGGCTTTTCGGGCGAAGCGTCAACCGCCGTCCGCATATATTCGTCGAGCGTTTGCTCATCATAGACGATTGCCATCGCCCGCCCGCCGAGAACAAAACTCGGACGCACAATAACCGGATAGCCGATTTTCTCGGCGATTGCTTTTGCTTCTTCCGGCGAAACCGCCGTGCCGTTTTCAGGCTGCGGAATTTGCAGTTCTTTCAAAAGTGCGGAAAAACGCTTGCGGTCTTCCGCCAAGTCAATCGAATCAGGCGAAGTTCCGATTATCGGCACGCCCGCATTATCCAATTCATCCGCTAAATTCAAAGGAGTTTGTCCGCCGAATTGGACGATCACACCTTCGGGTTTTTCCGTGTCCACGATGTTCATCACGTCTTCAAACGTCAGCGGTTCAAAATATAAACGGTCGCTTGTGTCATAATCGGTTGAAACGGTTTCGGGATTGCAGTTGACCATAATAGTTTCAAAATCGGCATCCGACAAAGCAAATGCAGCGTGGCAGCAGCAATAATCGAACTCGATTCCCTGCCCGATTCTGTTTGGTCCAGAACCTAAAATCATAATTTTTCGGCGATCTGTCGGATTCGCTTCGTTTTCTTCTTCGTAGGTCGAATAAAGATACGGCGTGAACGATTCAAACTCCGCACCGCAAGTGTCAACCCGTTTATAAACGGGCAAAATTCCTAAATCTTTACGACGTTGGCGGACTTCCGTTTCGGTTGAATTTGTTAAAAACGCGATTCGTCGGTCGGACAAAGCATATTCTTTCGCAGCTCGTAAAATATCAGCAGGTATATCTTCATAAAAAAATTCACTATTGTTATTTTTTGTATTTTTTAGTAAATTTCTTACAGAGATGCTCGACGGGCGGGCAGTTATGGCTTCTTTATTGGAGTAACCGGCTGTCCATATGACGTTGAGCATTTCTATATCGGCAACTTCAAAACTGTAAAACCGTTCAGGCTCACTTACAAATTCTTTGACAGTTATTTTTACCTGATAAAGATTAACTCCCGATCCTAAAGCAGCATAAAAACGATGAATTTTTTTGATATTCGGATCATTGTTTCGATCATCATAACTTTCTCCCAAAATTGCTGTGATGAGCAAATTATCAAGTCTTCGAATTGATTCAAAATGTAGTTTTCTCAGAGATTTATCCTTAATCGCACTATCATTTAAGGCTTTTTCTAATGAATGCCGACTAATATGAATCTCGAAATTCGTATCTTTATTCTTGAAAAATTTACCTTGCCAATTTTCAACCGCCCATTTAAATGCCTTTTTCCTTTCTCCGTTAAATTCATTTCCGGCAACTTCCGTTATTTCAACGTCAGGTTTTGATAAAACCTTAAAGTTAGCAATGTTTTCAATCTCATTTTGCAAAACCATAACCTGTTTAAGTTGATTCAAAAACCAAACATCTATTTTGGTCAAGCGATGCACATCTTCAATCGAATAACCATTGTTTAGAGCGTATGTAATGTAAGAAAATCTCTGGGAATTCGGACGCGAAAGTTTTTGCTGTAAAACGTGATCGGAAATGTCTTGTAAACGTAACGGTTTGACCGCTTCCAATGAACGCAAACCTTTGAAAAGCGACTCTTTGAATGTCCGCCCAATCGCCATAACTTCGCCGACGGATTTCATTTGCGTTCCGAGAACATCTTCTGTGCCGGGAAATTTCTCGAATGCCCATTTCGGGATTTTTGTAACGACATAATCAATTGTCGGTTCAAATGATGCGGGAGTTTTTTTGGTAATATCATTTGGAATTTCGTCCAAAGTGTAGCCGACAGCTAATTTTGCGGCGATTTTCGCAATCGGAAAACCCGTTGCTTTTGAAGCTAATGCGGAAGAACGCGAAACACGCGGATTCATTTCGATAATTCTGATGTCGCCGTTTTCGGGATTGACGGCAAATTGTATGTTCGAGCCGCCCGTTTCCACTCCGACTTTGCGAATGCAGGCGATGGACATATCGCGTAATTTTTGATATTCGACATCGGTTAAAGTTTGTGCGGGAGCAACCGTGATCGAATCGCCCGTGTGAACGCCCATCGGATCAAAATTTTCAATCGAACAAATTATGACGACGTTATCATTTAAATCCCTCATCACTTCGAGTTCGTATTCTTTCCAGCCCAAAATTGATTCTTCGATCAAAACCTGTGAAACGGGTGAGGCATCAAGTCCGCGTTCTACAATTTCCTCAAATTCTTCAGGGTTATAAGCGATGCCGCCGCCCGTTCCGCCTAAAGTATAAGCCGGACGAATTATCGCCGGATAGCCTGTTTCTTCGACGATTTTTTTTGCTTCGTCCCAAGTGTGTGCAAAGTCGCCCTTTGCCGATTCAATGCCGATCTCATTCATCGCCTTTTGAAAAAGCTCACGGTCTTCGCCGACCTTTATCGAATCAACATTTGCACCGATCAATTGGACACCGTATTTATCCAAAATACCTTTTTCAAATAATTCAATTGATAAATTCAAGCCCGTTTGTCCGCCAACTGTCGGCAGAAGTGCGTCGGGTTTTTCTTTGGCGATAATTTCCGCAACCGTTTCAACCGTCAGCGGTTCAATGTAAGTTTTATCGGCGATTTCGGGATCGGTCATAATCGTCGCCGGATTTGAATTGACAAGGATGACCTCAAATCCTTCATCACGCAACGCACGGCACGCCTGCGTTCCCGAATAATCGAA
>JBGTKR010000137.1:0-2180 GCA_041744535.1 Pyrinomonadaceae bacterium | reverse complement strand
ATAAAGGAATCAAAGAAATTAACATAAGTGCATTCACTATAAATTCAAATTTAATTTTTCTACGGAGTTTGTTTTGCCAAACTTCAATACTCTTTTGAACATGCTCAAAATTTATATTCGGCAAATTATTTGCTTCCTCACTTTTCCACAATTCTTTTAATTCGTTTTCATTCATTTTCGTTCACCTTCTTGATTATTTTCTTTTTCAAACGCATCAAACGGGTCGCCACGTTTGTTTTGGACATTCCGAGAATTTCGGCGATTTCCTCATAAGATTTTTCTTCCAGATACAATCCGATGATCGCTCTGTCCACGGATTTTAATTCACGAATCGCCGCATAAAGTTTGTTTAATTGTCCGTCTTCAATTTTGTCTTTTTCGGGTTGGATAAAAACTTTTCCGTCCAATGATACAAATTTGTTTTTCGAGCGATTTAGTTTTGCTCTGTTACTCAAAGCCGTGTTGATGCAGATTCGATAAATAAACGTCGAAACCTTTGCATCGCCGCGAAAATTTTCGAGCGAACGCCAGATTTGGATCATCATTTCCTGAAACAATTCCTCATAATCCTCCGCACAATCCGTATAAATCCGGCAGAATTTATGCAGAATCTTGGAGTTTTCACGAATTATTTTCTCAAATTCCGTTTTCATCAGTTTGTTAGTAATATCGCTCAATATAAAATCACACTTTATATGGTAGTGTGATTTTTTGTTAAGTTTGCAAACTAATATAGTGAGTGAAAACTTATAAAAAGATATTTACAAGGAGTATTTAATGAGAAAGAATTTAATTTATTTATTGGCAATAGCAGCACTATTTTCAATCAATGTAACCGCACTATTTGCCCAAAAGACAGCCAAAACTATGAAATACAAAGCCGAAAAAGGAGCTTTGCTTTATGAAATTACGGGAAACGGTGTCGAAAAACCTTCGTATTTATATGGAACAATTCATCTGATATGTTCCGAAGATATGATTCCGATTGAGAAATTTGACCAATATATTTCTAAAACCGAACAGATGTATCTGGAATTGGATTTGGATGACCCGAACCTTATCAAAGGAATTCTCGCCATAAATTCAGCAAAAAGAGATAAAACGATTGCGGATTATCTGACGACGGAACAGTTGGCAAAAGTTGATGAAATGTTTAAAACTTATTTGGGAGCACCATTTGAAGCAGTCAAACAAAGTCATCCGTTTTTCTTACAGCAAGCGGTGATAACCAGCCCGAAATCAATGAACTGCACGCCTCCCGGGTCTTATGATAAAAGCCTTATGGAAACCGCTGTAAAAAACAAAATGGAAGTCAGAGGACTTGAAGAAATTCAAACTCAAATAGATGCCATTAACTCCATAACCATTGAAAAATATGCTAAAGACATATACGAATTGGCGGAAGATCCGGAAACAAATTTTGCACAATTCCGATCAATGGTTGATATTTACAAAACTCAGAATTCTGAAAAACTGCAGGAATTTGTCCAAAGCAAAATGGTTGAAAACCCTGCTTTTCAAGATACGTTTCTGGATCAAAGAAACAACAATTGGATTCCCGTAATTGAAGAACAGATCAAGGAAAAACCGACTTTTATTGCCGTCGGTGCGGCACATTTGAACGGTAAATCAGGTTTGATTACGCAGCTCAAGAAAAAAGGTTACAAGCTAAAACCTATCAGATTTTAAAAAATAAAAGGCACGAAATTTATATATCAAACTTCGTGCTTTTTTAAAATCCGACATTACACTAAAACTGTCTTTCCGATTCTTTGGACATCAGATAAACTCTTTCGCTCAATTCGCCAACCAATGCTTTCGTGCTGAAAATTGCCGAACGATTTTCGGCAATTCGTGATTCCATACGATTAAATTCATTATAATTTTTAACCAATCCCTGCCGAATCGCTTCAAATTGAACGGTCATAAATTCTTTCATCTCCGCTTGCTCACGCTTCATCTCCGCTTGCTCGGATTCAATGTTTGCAACTCTTGTTTCCAAACCATCTAATCTTTGATTAAAGTCCTGACGCATTTCAGTTATTGCATCGAGAATTATATTAAGGGTTTTTTTTGTTTCCATCTCGAATGTGGAAGTTTCTTGTGAATTATCTTTATTACTCATATTTTTTTCCTGACGATCATAATATCACAAACTTTTGACGCGAAAAAGGATTTTG
>JBGTKR010000136.1:0-3183 GCA_041744535.1 Pyrinomonadaceae bacterium | reverse complement strand
GCAACTTCGCTTTCGGCAACTGGTCCGACGTATGTTTTTCTTGTGATGGAAGCCTTGACGGATGCCGGAGTTCATATGGGATTTTCGCGTGAAATGGCAAAGGATTTGGTGCAGGAAACAATGCTCGGTTCGGTTTTATTTGCAATGGAATCCGATAAACATCCGGCTGAACTTAGAAATATGGTGACAAGTCCGGGCGGAACTTCCGCCGATGCGATTTATCAGATGGAAAAAGGGGGGTTGCGGACGGTTTTATCAAAAGCTGTTTTTGCAGCGTATCAGAAAGCGGTTGCTTTGGGAGAGAAGAAATAGAACGCGGATTTCACGGATTTACGCGGATTAATTTTTAATAATAGTTCGCGTGAATCCGTTTAGTCTATGTTTATTCTCTTTAATATAAAACTCCAGACATTTCGCTCATTTTTTTCTTCAAAAATATATTCCGCATCAATCACCTGCCAGAATCCCATAAATTCCCATTTGTTTACATCAATTTTACAAAATAGCGGAACTTCCCTTTGAGTTTGAATTGCGTCGTGCAGTGCTTTATTAAAAACATCGAGCTTCTGATCGCCGCGTCTGCCTGCTCCTGTGTAAAAAAGCGTATCTGGATTTTCACCTTCAAAATCGGGATAACACGGATTTATTTTGCCGAAGTCGGTTAGAAGCGAGATGAGTTTCCCGTTTCGCTGATAGATTCCGTTGCGGGCTTTGTGAATTTCGCCAACCTCGTTCCAGGTGAAAATTTCGCCGATGTTTTTGTTTGTTAAATCATTCATTAAACTGTTTGTCCCCAAGACTATTATAAACAAAATCTCTTATAATGTGTTTAATGATAGGAAAGTTTGTCGGAAAAATCTGGAAAATTATGCCTTACCGGATGCGTATGAAGGTTGTCCGCTCGGTTCAAAGAAAATTTACCGTTTCGGTTGTCGCCATTGTGACTAATCAAAAAAATGAAATTTTAGTCTTAGATCACTACTTTCGCCCCGGTGCAACGTGGGGTTTACCCGGCGGTTTTATTGATCCATATGAAGATGCGGAGGATGGAATCAGACGCGAAATAAAGGAAGAAACCGATTTGGAATTGGAAAATATACGTTTGTTAAAAGTGCGGACAATCGGCAAACATCTGGAAATTTTATTTATTGCAAAAGGCAATGGCGAAGCAAAGGTTAATAGTCGGGAAATTAAAGAATTAGGCTGGTTTGCATTGGATAATTTGCCGAAAAATATGGGCAAGACTCAGTTGGAATGGATTGATGAATATTGCAGAAATAATAGATAGAAAAAGTTAAAAGTTGTGTTCAAATTCATTTCTATTCGCTGAAAGCGAAACTTTTGCTAGCGTCGGGTTATAAGCGGCAGCTTTTACCCGACGTAAGTTATTCAAAGTTTTTCGACACTGTATGTGTCGCATTTATCGCTAGGTGTAATGGCTCACTTTCAGCGAGCGATAATTTGTTTTTAATTACGGCGGGTGTCGTTTCACTTCGTTACACTCTACCCGCCGCTATCAAATTTATCGCCTTCAGCGATTATTCAGAGTTTGAAGACAGCTTCTTATTAAATTCAACAATAATCGTAAATTGCAAATCGCAAATTCCTTCAATGTTTATTCAAAGTTTTATACAATGCACGCCTTTCGAGCAGCAGATCAATAAATAAATCACGCTTCCTGAAAAACAGCCAGATCGCTTTGAACCAACCCCGCAAATCTACCGATTCTTCCCACGAACGCAGAGCGACGTAGCCGCAGAAAAACGATAATGGAATCGAGGCAAGAGCGATTTTCCAATCTGTATAGAAATATAAAATGCCCGCCAAAATCAGCCACGTTATCGGCATAAACAAAACTCCCGAAAAAATTTTGACGGTTGAAACGATGTCGTCAACGCCGTGATTTGTGTAGCGGGAAGCCAGAAATTTGCTTAATTGATACGCCGGAAAATGGATGATCGAACCGATTATTGCAAACGGCAAAAAAATAATCAGCAACAGAACGCGGACGAGAAAATGTTGGAAAACATACCAGAAAGGCTGACTTGAAAGCGAAAGATTTTCAGGTTCGAGCCCGAGTTCCCGCAGTTTGTTTTTATAACTTGAAACCTTTTCCGCAATCTCCGCAGTTTCAAATTTTTTATCGGATTTTTTATCCTTTTCATCCAGATAATTTTTTACGAATTCAAATCTTGACGAGAGAGATTCTTCCAGATTAAAAGTTTCGGAAACCGACAAAAACAAATTCGCCGTTTCGCCCGCATTTTCGATTTCCGCAACCGTTTCGGCATTGACCGTTACTTCCCTTAAAGCATTTTCAATTCTCGCCGTTAATTCTTTAACCGCCTCACGTGGAACTTCCCCGTTTTCTTCGAGTTTAACGGGTTCGACATCAAACGGTTCGCCGAAATGCAGAAGTGCTTCGCTGCGAAATGTTGTTTTATTCGTATAAAAAAGTCCGACGGGAACGATTTTCAGTTCAATTTTCTCGTGATTTTCAAAACCCGAAATCGCACCGAGAGCAATGCGTGCCGCTCCGGTTTTGATCGGCAGAAGTTTTGGCGAATTGTGCGAAATGCCTTCGGGAAAAATCGCAATCGCACCATTTTTTTGCAGAAGTTCGTGCGATGCTTCAAAGGTTTTCATATTCTGCGAAACATCCGCCTCATCAACCCTTCGATAAATCGGCAAAGCCTCCAGTTTTTTGATAATCCAAGAAATAACCGGCATTTTAAAAAGCGTAGATTTTGCCAGAAACGAACATTTTCGCGGAAGTGCGACAAAAACAAGTGCCGGATCAATTAAACCGTTCGGATGATTGGATACAAAAATAAGTGCATCTTTATAAGGAACTTTCGAAGCATTAACCGATTCGATCCGCCGAAAAAACAGCCGCAACGCAATGCTCAAAACCGCGTGAATAATCTGCCGCACAAAACTGCCCCGGCGATTGAAAACCATATCACCGAGGCGTAATTCTTTCGTTTCGCTTGCCATAGGTAAAAAAGTGAGAGGTGAGAAGTGAGAGGTGAGAAGCAAAAGAAATTCTTCTCACTTCTCACCTTTTACTTCTCACTTAAATCTCGTGCCGATTCGTCATCGCCTTGTCCATCGTAACTTCATCAACAAATTCCAAATCAGAACCGACCGGCATTCCCATCGCAATTCTGGTTACACGAACGC
>JBGTKR010000135.1:0-5212 GCA_041744535.1 Pyrinomonadaceae bacterium | reverse complement strand
CAGATTGACGGCGTTCCGGTCGGAGTCGAATTAGGCAAATATTATTTAAAGGAATCGGTTGAATCCGCACAAAACGATTCGCAAATAAATAATTTGAATGACAATGCGGACGGCTCGATAATTATTGTCATTGCAACCGATGCTCCGGTTGATGCGAGAAACCTAAAACGTATGGCGGCACGTGCGATGTTGGGTTTGGCGAGAACCGGAGCGGCGGGAACGAACGGAAGCGGCGATTATGCGATAGCTTTTTCAAGTGCTTCGGATGTTCGTATAAAATCCGGCGGCAACAATCCGCAAATGACAAAACTCTTACCGAATGATTCAATGTCGCCTTTATTTTTAGCGACAATCGAAGCAACTGAGGAAGCGATCTACAATTCTTTATTCAAAGCAGCGTCAATCACCGGACGGAACAACCGAACGGTCGAGGCATTGCCGCTTGAGAAAACCTTAGAGATTCTCCGTAAATACAAAAGAATAAAATGACCTCAATTCAAACGCTTCGCTGTCGGTTAGACAAACTGAAGTTTGAACTTCTGAACGTGATTGATAAACTTTTAATTTCTTAACTGATAGCATAATTTCCGATTTTCATTTCCGATACGAATTATTTGATACATTTTGTTATATTTTTATTTTTGTATTGCTTGTGAAACTTTGTGGCAAAACTGATATAATTTTCTTATGAAATTCTTACACATCTCGGACATTCATCTCGGCTGCACACGCTATCATTTGGAAGAATCGCCGCGTGATTTTTTTGATGCGTGGATTGATGTTTTGCAGAAATATGCCGTTGGCGAAAATGTAGATTTTGTCATAATGTGCGGTGATTTTTTTCATAAACGCAACGTCCCGCCGGAAACGATGAATTATGCTTTTGCGGGTTTGGATTTATTAAGAGAAAAAGGAATTCCCGTAGTAGCCATCGAAGGAAATCACGACCAAAGACATAATGACAGCGAATTCAGTTGGCTGCGTTCTCTGGCAAACTGGAATCTGCTTTATTTACTCGAACCGAAAAATGTCGATGGTAAAATAATTTATAAAAAATGGAACGACGATGATAAACGCGGCGGGTTCATAGACATCGGCAACGCACGAATTTTCGGTTCGGACTGGTATGGAGCAACTGCCAACAAAGCGATTCCGCAACTGACCGATTCCATTGAAGAAAACCAACGCAAAGGTGCTTTTCATATTTTACTTTTACATACGGACGTTGAAGGACATCAAACGCATCCGATTCCGGCTCTTTCGATTGAGAATTTGAAAAAGTTGAAATCTGTTACAAACTACGTCGGTCTCGGACACACGCATAAATGCTACGAGATAGAAAATTGGGCATTTAATCCGGGTTCTTTGGAAATTACGAAAATTGACGAATTCCGCGAAGTTCGCGGGTGCTGGCTCGTCGAAGTTGACGAAAATCTGGAAGTCAAAGCAAAACATTTGAACGATTACACGCAAAGACCTTTCAAGCGTCTGAGTTTTGATGTTTCGGGATTTGCCGAAACCAAGGATATTACCGACGGAGTTTTGCAAATCGTTGAAGATGAGGTTGATAAATTTGATGAAAATTCCGGTAAATCACAGCCGATAATCGAGATAAAACTTCGCGGACATTTAGGTTTCCCTAATTCAAATTTAGAACTCGATAAAATCCGCAACAAGACGAAGGAAATGGCAAACGCTCTGCACGTGATGATAAAAAATCACAGCGTGCCGATAGAATATGCGATTGCGGCGGATGTTGATGAAGATATGTCGCGGGAAAAACTGGAGCGTCGTGTAATTGAAGATTTGATATTCCGCGATAACCGCTATAAAACCCGCACGGAAGAAGTTGCCGAAGCCGTCATCGGTGCAAAACGGATGGTCTTAAATGACGAATCGCCCGAAAAAATCGCCGATTTTATTGCCGTAAAAACCTTAGAAGTCTAGTGGTAAATGGTAAGTGGTAAGTGGTAAGTTAAAAGAAATGAATTTATGATAAATAGGTAAATAGTAAAATAAACTAAGGATTTTCACTTACCACTTACCGTTTACCGTTTACCACTAAATAAACCACTCACCACTATATAAACTATGAGCGAAGCATCCGAAAAAGTTTTGGGAATTAAGCATCTGCCGCTTTTTCCTCTGCCGTTGGTTCTTTTGCCTTACGAAATTCTGCCGCTGCATATTTTCGAGCCGCGTTATCAAGAAATGCTGGCGAATATTGAGTTGAACAAAAATATGTTCGGCGTATCGTTTTTTGAACCGCAGGTATCCTTTGTTGACAAACCCGAACCGGGAACTGTCGGCTGTGTGGCGGAAGTTCGTGAAAAACAGATGCTCGAAGACGGTCGCTCGAATATTTTGACGATTGGTTTGATACGTTACCGGCTGATTGATTTGGTTGATGAAGGAACTGAATATTTGATCGGAGATGTCGAGTTTTTTGAAGATGAAAAGGAAGATGAAAATATCTTAAACCCTTTGGCGGATGAAGTTTTCGCACTTTTTCAAAGGGTTGCCAAAGCCGCCCATAAATTGAGCGGACAGCGTGGAGATTTTCCCGCTATTCCGCAAGCCGAACCCGAACAATTATCCTTTCTCGTTTCCGCCGCTTTTAATCTCGACAGTGCATTAAAATACAAAATGCTCGAAACCCGTTCAACTTCCGAAAGGCTCGAAAGGCTCAAAGACATTCTCAAACAATCCGTCAAGCAGGTCGAAGAAAGTGCGAAAATAAACAAAATCTCACGCACCAACGGACACGCTAATAAAAAGATTGATATTGATTTATAAAATCTTACTCCATTGAATCGGACAGAGATTCCTTAAAGAAATAGATCACTTTTTGTTCGTAAGAATCCGCTTGTTCGGATGATGCCCATGTTATTTCGAAGCCTGAAGGATTAAGATTCGTATTTGCCGTAACTTTTGTGTCAGCGGGGAAACAGGCGTTCAGATTTGAGGTCGAAGTTTGAAAAAGAGGTGCATCCGCTCCGGCAAGCAGCATAACCTTTCTGTTATTGAGCGATTTCGCCAGTTCGCACGCTCTTTGTCTTTCAAAACAACCTCCGGCAAAATATATGAAACTTCCGCCCTTAGCCATTTTTGCGGTAATAAAACTTGCAAACGGATACCGCCCGTCAATTACGGAGGTCAGCAAATAGTCCGAGCTTGCCGGAACGGAATCCAAGATCAAAGCCTTAACGCTCTCATCATTGGCGGCGGCGGAAAGTCCGACCAACGCACCGAGTTCTACACCGTAAGTTCCTATGTTTTTCCCGACCAGAGTTTCGCCGTCGGAATTTTTCAAACTTCGCAAAAATGCGATGGCGGAAACCATATCCTGTTTTTCACATCCGCCGAAAGAAGTGTTCTGCACCGAAGGATTTTCGCCGTGTCCGCGTAGATCGGGCATCAAAACCGTAAAATTCGTCAATTCGTTTAACTTGACTCCGAGATTTAATACATAAGATCGGTCTGCCCCGTATTTATGCAGAAGAATGACCGCCGGAGCATTTTTATTTCCACGCAAAAGCCAGCCGCGTGAAACCGTGCCGTCCGCGTTCTGCCAGTCTTCATCCGTAACCTGTGCGGCTCGCGTGCTGAGTTGACCGTATTTTTCGGGCGTAACGAGATAAGCGGTTTTCGGGGGATTTGCCGTGTTGTAAACGAACCAAACCGATGCCGCCATCACTGCTAAAACGATCAAAACGATAACGGGAAACAAAAGCCGATAGAAACTCTTAAAAAGGCGTGTAGTCTGTGACATAATTCTTGCTGTTTATAGGTTTATGATTTTTTTAGAAAGCTATTTTTGGAGATTATTGAAATACAACTCGAAACTTGTTTTCGGAGTCTTAAAATGAAAGTTTATGAGAAAACTTTCGGTAAGTTACTTAAAATGTTACCATATTTACAGTTTAAAAAGGAAGAGTTTTAATATATGAAATTTAAATTTTTTGCCGCATTCTTGGTCGTCTTGACACTTTGCCTTAATCTTTTCGGGCAAAATATGGTTAAGACAAATTACGAAGACACGCCGATAAAATCCGCAAACACACAATTTTTTCCGCTTTCCAAAATAAAAGAAGGACAAAAAGGAAAAGCCTGGACGGTTTTTCGCGGAACAAATGCCGAACCTTTCGATGTCGAAATTTTGGGCGTTCTGCCCGGTGCGGTCGGACCGAAACAGGATTTGATAATCGGCAGAATCTCCGGCGGCGAAGCGGAAAGAACAAAGGTTTTTGCCGGAATGAGCGGTTCGCCCGTTTATATTGACGGCAAACTCGTCGGGGCAATTTCATATAGTTTTCCTTTTTCAAAAGAAGCCATCTGCGGAATCACGCCCGTCGAACAGATGATCTCGATCTTTGAGAAAAACCAAAATATCGCTCCGCGTCCGAAAACTCCGCGGAAATTTTCCTTCGGTGAATTAGCCGCAACCACCTGGACACCCGAATTGTCGGGCAAATCCGCAGTTGCCAATTCGATTGCGGCGGGAGCAAGTTCAAACTCCGCACTCGATTCGGTGATGGGACAGACCTTTCGCCCGATTGCAACGCCCGTATCCTTCAGCGGTTTTTCGCAAGCGACGTTGAATCAGTTTGCCCCGCAATTAATGCAGTTCGGACTGCTTCCGGTGGCGGCAGCCGGCGGTGCTTCAAAGATCACGGCATTAAAAAAAGCCGATGACAAAACGCTTCTTGGCGGAACAAGCGTAACGATGCAGTTAGCTCGCGGCGATTATTCGATGGCGGCAAGCGGCACGGTTACATTCCGCGACGGCGAAAAAATATATGCTTTCGGACATCCGTTTTTATCACTCGGCTCTGCCGATCTGCCGATGAGCGAATCGAGTGTCGTAACGGTCGTGCCGAATCTGAATAATTCCTTCAAATTAGCCGTCCCAAATTCGATGGTCGGTGCAATGACGCAGGATCGTGCGACCGGAGTTTTCGGAAAACTCGGCACAGCCCCGAAGATGATTCCGGTCAAAATAAATCTGACAACGAGCCGTAATCAACAGGAAACCTTAAATTTTGAAATCGCCAACGATGAGATTTTAACGCCGCTTTTGCTCAACATCGGCATTTCCGAAGCCGTGCTTTCAAACGAAAGAGGAATCGGCGATCTGATGATCGAACTCGACGGCGAGATCAGGATCAAAGGACACGATTCGATCAAGATCGAGCGACGCTACGCCGGACAA
>JBGTKR010000134.1:0-1663 GCA_041744535.1 Pyrinomonadaceae bacterium | reverse complement strand
GTTTTGCTGACATCAAAAATAACGATATTTGTCTGAACGCTTTTCGTGTCAATTTGCACGCCATTCATATTTGCCACGCCTTCTGCCAGAAGTTTTGCGTTTTCGTGGTCTTGATAAAGCGTCATACGCGATTCTTCCAAGGCAATAATTCCCGCCGCCGCTAAAACTCCGACCTGCCGCATTCCGCCGCCGAAACGCTTTCGCCAAACTCTTGCCTCATCAATAAAATCTTTCTTGCCGACCAGAATCGAACCGACCGGAGCACCCAAACCTTTTGATAAACAAAACTGCACCGAATCGCATTTTTTCGATAGATCGGCAACCGTCGTGTTTAATGCCACCGAAGCATTGAAAATTCTCGCACCGTCCAGATGAACGGGAATTCCTAAGTGATGTGCGTTGTCGCAAATTTCCCCGCAATGTTCGGTGGACATCACGCTTCCGCCGCCGAAATTGTGCGTGTTTTCCAGACAGATCAAACCCGTCGGGCAGGCGTAATACGGCTGATTGACGTGCAAAGCCGTTTCGATCTCCGACCAATCGAGAATTCCGCTTTGCCTCGCCGCTTTGACGGGACGAATCGTAACGCCGGACATCACGGCGGGCGTTCCCATTTCCCAATTAAAAATATGTCCGCGTTCTTCGATGATGATTTCATCACCCGGTTTTGTATGCAGTTTAACGGCAACTTGATTCCCCATCGAACCCGTCGGCATAAAAATCGCCGCTTCCTTGCCAAACATTTCGGAGGCTTTTTCCTGTAAGCGAATAACCGTCGGGTCTTCCGCATAAACATCGTCGCCGACTTCCGCTTCCGCCATTGCCTTCCGCATTGCCGGAGTCGGTTTTGTAACTGTATCGCTTCTTAGATCAATCATTCTTCAATTATATTATGAAAATCTTGTGCCTGAAAGGCTAATGATGAAAAAATGAAATCGTTATTATTTATACTATAGGGATATTCTTATTGCTATGAAAACAATTGTTACGCATTTCACGTGCTTATGCTCGCCTGCTTCGTCGGCTGGTAAATCATCTGGAGCGTCAAACCCGCTCTGCACACGCTTTTTAACACCATCACCAAAATCATTTTTAGTCGGCGGGATGCTCCAATTAACAGGCGTAAATTTCAATCTGACAACAGCTTTGGTGTACTCGCCGTTTTAATTGTCACGATAAATATCATCGGCAGGATTCTCTTAACCAATAAAATGCTGGAAATATTTCGGAAATAAAAAGTTTGGCAAATTTTATTTAAAAATTAGTCTATATATATCTCTTTGGATTTTAAATTGGGAAAACCGATCTTTAATAATTCAGAATAATCATAAATTAAAAGATTTTATTATTTTCAATTGATTCAAATTGATATTTTAATCAGTATTATTTCTACTTTGTTAAGTTAAATTTCTTGATAAGTTTTAGTTTTTAGCCCGTGAATACGGGCGATAGCATAAAGCCTTGTGCGTCAGCACAAGGTTTATATGCAACACGAATTAAAGCTATCGAAGATAGCGACAGTTTTTTTGGTTTATCGGCTGTCGCCCGTATTCACGGGCTATTTGTTCTTGATTTTGAAAACCTCGTGCTGACGCACAAGGCTTTATGCTGACACCCGCTTCGCGGGTTAAATCAAGTTAAGTCCATTGTTATCAAAGATTAT
>JBGTKR010000133.1:0-3253 GCA_041744535.1 Pyrinomonadaceae bacterium | reverse complement strand
AAATTCAATAATGAATCTTTTAACCGAAATTGCGTATTAAACTTCAAATTCGACAAAAACCGCCGCGTGGTCTGAAGCCTGTGTAACTTTGTTGGTAACTTCCGGGAAACTCTCATTATTTCTGCGAAAGATACCGCGTCGCTCAATGCCGACTTTTTTCAAATTGTCGGCAATCGGTTGAGAAACCAGTAAATAATCAATCTGATCACTGCCCGTGTGATACGTCCAATTCGGGTCAACATTTTTCAGCACATCGGTCAAATTCTCTACCGTCATCAAATTTTTGAGCGGCGCACTGTTTGGCGTATCATTAAAATCGCCCGCGACAACCACTAAATCCCGCGTTAAATCGTACAACTTCAAAATTTCGACGATGCGGTTTGCTTGCCGTTTGCGCTTGGCATTGTTGGAAGCGGGCGAACCGTAGCCTTTGCTTTTCAGGTGATTGCAAAGATAATGAACGAATTTTCCGTTGCCGACATCAATCGTGTATTCGGCGCAGTCGCGGCTGAAAATTTTGTAGATTTGACCGTTGGTTGATTTATAAGTGTCGTCAATATGCGATTTGATCGAAGCAATCGGATAGCGCGAGAGAATGCCGACATCAATTCCGCGTTCGTCGTTGCCGTCAATAACCATCACATGCGGATATTCGACATTTTCCTTACTCAGCAAAAATTCATTAAAACGCCGCAGAGCAATGCGATCATCAACTTCGACAATACAAAGAATGTCTGCGTCAATCGCTTTGACGACCCGTGCCGTGTTTTGAATACTGACTTCGTTGGTGTTCTGCTTTGTCAATTCCACCCAACCGAGCCAACTGCCGCGACCTCGCGCTTTGAGCGTAACACCCGAACCGTCCTGTTTAATGCTAAAGAGTTTTTCCCTGATCTCGTTGATCGTGAACCACGGATTACTCGGCATATCGTGATAATATTTGTTCAAAATTCTGACAATTTCATCGCCGGCATTGTCTGCGTATGAAGTATTTTCAAGCAACGCTCCCAAATCCGCCACATCTTTAAGAACCGCTTTTCCGGTCGCGTTAAAACCTTCGAGTTCCATAATGCGCGGACGCTCGAACAAATTATTGACGTTAAATGTTCCGATTCTGATTTTTTTCATAATAATTTTTTCCTTTTTTATTCATCTCAATACTTCGGACAGTTTTTAAGTGATTATTTTCTGTAAGTTGTTGAAAATTATAGAAATTATTATTTAAATCAAAGTCAGGTTTTGAGCTAACTTTGTTTAATTCACTAAAAATATAAGCCACTGCCTCTGGCAGTGGATAGATGAAAGGTTTTACCGTTAGAGTAATTAAAATGTATCTCCCTAGAAGGTGTCAACTTTTAAGGAGATACATTTATGAGCAAGAGATTTAGAAAACTCTCGCACACCATTTACGAGTGTAAATATCATTTGATATTTTGTCCAAAGTATCGGAATCGGATATTGAAGGACGCGCATCGGAGAATATACGAGAGGAGAAATTGTCAATTTGTTGAGGCAGAAAGACGGAATCGAAGTAATTGAACTGAATGTGCAGAGCGATCATGTGCATTTAGTGGTGTGGATACCGCCGAAGTATGCGGTTTCGGAAGTGATGGGATATTTAAAGGAGAAACTGGCAATACGCCTGTTTCAGAGATACGAAAGAGTTGGGAAGCGATTATGGGGGAGACATCTGTGGAGTCGGGGCTATTGTGTCAGCACGATTGGCATCAACGAAGAACAGATACGTCAATATGTCAGATGGCAAGAGCGGAAAGAGAAGGACATCGAAAAGGCGCAAGGCAATTTATTCGATGAGGGACGAGGCTAGCCGGTAGCGGCGCACCTTCTAGGACAAATAAAAACAAGCCACCGCCTCTGGCGGTGGTAATTTGACTTTTGAAAATTAGAAAGCTCTTAATCATTGACTTTCAATTGTAAAAAAAATTGTCCGAAGTATTGACAATAATCGGGAAGCAAAATAATTTTAATCCGCGCTTGATAATACTTTAACCGCTCTAAATATTAAGTTTTGGCTAACCGTCTATTCGCCGGTTAATTTTGTTTTAAGAAATCCGATTAAATCATTTTTGAATTTACGCCTCATAAAACTGTATAACTTAAACCAACCGAAAGAAGTTGCCAAAAACACTAGCAGTAGCAGAATACCGGATATTAAAAAGTTTGTATCGCCGCCCGGCTGAACACCTTTAATAATCAATATCGTTCCCCACACAAGCGACACGAGCAAAACCGAGAACGGCACGATCAGCACCAATCCGACGGCAAAAAGAGAAATCAGGATCAAGAGATAAGTTTTGAGCGAAGACTTCTCGGAAGAAATTTCAGCGAAAACCTTCCGCACATAATCAATTGCCGAGGCTGCCATAGCCGCGTAACGATTCGGTTTCGCCGCCGCCTTATCTTTAGTTTCCACCGGACTGCGGAACACTTTTGCCGCCACATCCAATGATCGTCCGATTGTTTTCAGAATTGATTTTTCATCGAGGTTTCGATCTACTTTATATTCTTTTTTGATAAACTCGATATAATTTTTTTCATCGCCGCTCAAGAGAGATTTGTTTTCCCGTAAGATATTTTTGTGCAATTCGGTAATGATTGTTTTCTTGCAATCCGCCGCCGCCGACAGATCGCTTTCGGTCGAAACAAGTTCGACTAACCGTTCGACCGCATCGAGTCTGCCCCACATAATATCGTTTCTGCGCCATTCTTCCTTAAAAAATGCGCTGAATGAAAAAAACGTATCGCCGGCTAATTTCTTCCGCCCTTTTGTTTCGTCAATCAAACTCGTCGCATCGGCGGGACTGATGCGGGCGACTTCGACAATATCGCCTTCGCCGATGGGCGTTTCAAAAGTTATCGGAAAAATGATCTGGTCGTAATTGTCAAAATTTTTGTAAAAGTGCCATAAATAACCGCGAACGGCATTTTCCGGCGAATTCTTCGCGGAATTTCGCGGAGATAACAGAGTTTCCGCTTCGCGGCGCACTTTGCCGAACAGAGATTCTTCTCCGGCGACCGATAATTCGGCGTTGTCGCTTGTTCCGCCGTTGAAGATTATCCGTATGGATTCGGCGATTGCATCAATGCCCTGTGCGATGTCGGTTTCTCTTTTCAGAAATTTTTTCCCGCGCTCGTCGCTCGACTCCAGATTAAAATCACCGATAATATTTTTGTCTTCGCCGTCATCTAACAAATCCGCCAAATCTGTAACACCGATTCGAGTGGCGACTTT
>JBGTKR010000132.1:0-2242 GCA_041744535.1 Pyrinomonadaceae bacterium | reverse complement strand
TTACGAAAAACTATTCACGTAAAACTACTTAATTATTTCCAGAGATATTTTTCTTCAAACTCAATATCGTTTGCCCGTAGGATTTTTATGAATTCTTCGCGGAAACCGTAATTGTGTTTTTTGTGGTGTGCATCCTGATTGGCGATGTATTTTTGGACGGCTTTGATCTGTGAAGCACTTACCGTGAATGCACCGTAGCCGTTTTGCCAAGAGAAATCGGATGCGTCGGGGAAGACTCTTTTCATCCAGCCGGAAGCGTTGGCTTTAAGTTCACGCATCACGTCGGACACGGATTTGTCAGGGCGGAGTTTGGCGAGAATGTGGACGTGATCGCTCATTCCGCCAACGCCGAGCGAAACGCCGCCGAGTCCGCGAATCGTTCCGCCGATGTAGTCGTAGAGTCGGGGTTTGTGTTCGTCGGTGATTAGCGGCTCACGGTTTTTGGTTGAAAATACGATGTGATAGATCAGATTTGTATATGATTGTGCCATAGTTTTGGAAAAGGGTAGGTTGCTATTTTTTTTGATGATTTTGAAATCACGCTTTTGTAAAAAATGATTTGAGAATTTGAGCAGTTTCCTGTGCGGCGGTTTGCCATTGTTTGATGGCTTCGATTGGATAGATGAGCATTATTATATTTAGTGTGAGATTGTCGCGGATAGTTAAAATCAGGATTATTTCGATAATGACAAACAGCAGAAATGTGAGCCAGAATTTTAAGCGGTAGGCAATGACGAAACCGATGATGCAGGCGATGATGTCGCCGAAGGAATTGGCGATTGAGTCGCCCGTGTAGTCGAGCGAAGCGGTTTGTTCGCGGTAGCGTTCGATGACGTATTGTGAATTTTCGACGACTTCCCAGGCGGATTCGGCGAAGACTGCGAAAAATAAAAGCCACGCGAATGAGAGTTTTTTGTCCAGAAGCGTGTGGACGATCAGGCTTAGAATCCACAAAAGTAAAAATCCGTGCAGAACGTGCGTGAAAGCATACGGATCAAAAAAATGCTGCGAAGTGTGTTTGCTCCAGGCATCGAGCGTGGCAATATAAATCGGCGTGTCCCATTTGCACCACCAGATTCGCCCGTTTGCCCAGAGTGCAAAAACCATTCCGACCAAAACCAACGCCATCAAAATCCACGGCAGATAGTCGGTGCGTTTTTCTTTATTGAAAAGTTTGGCTTTTTGGTTTCTATCTAAAATTTCCGGCATCTGTTTATTTTTTGTTTCCCGCGAAATACGCGAAAGGACGCGAAAAAAAGAAACATTTGCCCACGAATTACGCGAATTTGCACGAATAGGAAAAAAATAATTAATCACAGATAAACACGGATTAAATCGAATATTTTTTAAAGTTTTTTTCTAATCATCATATTCTTATCTGTGAAAATCTGTGAAAATCTGTGGCTAAATTTCTTCTCTTTCTTATCTCTTTTTTTTTAGCGTCTTTTCGCATTTATTCGCGGGCAAACTCTTCTCTTAAATTCCCAAGTCCGCTTTTGCTTCCGCAAATTTTTCAACCGCAAATTTCAAATCTTCCATCGAATGTGCGGCAGAAACTTGCGTGCGGATTCGAGCCTTTCCTTTCGGCACGACGGGAAATGAAAATGGAATTACATAAACACCTTTTTTCATTAATAATTCCGCCATTTTTACTGCGGGTTCGGCATCGTAAAACATAATCGGAACAATTGGATGTTCGCCGGGGAGAACTTCTAAGCCAACCTTTGAAATCTCTTCGCGGAAGAATTTCGTGTTCGCTTCCAATTTATCGCGGAGTTCGGTTGATTCGGTTAAAAGGTCAATTGCTTTGATTGAAGCCGCGACGATTGCAGGTGCGACCGAGTTTGAAAATAGATACGGACGCGAACGCTGACGGAGCATTTCGACGACTTCTTTTTTCGCCGAAGTATAACCGCCCATCGCACCGCCGAGTGCTTTGCCGAGCGTTCCTGTAATGATGTCAATTCTACCCATTACATCGCAATGCTCGTGTGTGCCGCGTCCGCTTTTGCCCATAAATCCGACGGCGTGGCAATCGTCAACCATTGTCAAAGCATCGTATTTTTCCGCCAAATCGCAGATACCTTGCAAATTTGCAATATAACCGTCCATCGAAAAAACGCCGTCGGTGGCAATAATCATCTGCCTCGCACCGTTTTCTTTTGCCTCTTTTAATTTTGCTTCGAGGTCGCCCATATCGTTATTTTTGTAACGATAGCGGGCGGCTTTGCAAAGTCGTATG
>JBGTKR010000131.1:0-20136 GCA_041744535.1 Pyrinomonadaceae bacterium | reverse complement strand
TTTTAATCCGCGTGAACTCGTTGCACGACTTCGGGCGATCCTGCGTCGGATGGAAAATGTTAAAAATGCCGAAAATCTATCTACGGAAAAACTGGAAGCCGAGGATTTGGTCATTTCCCCGTCGGCACGAACCGCCAGAATTGAGGATGAAAAATTGGGTTTAACGGCGGTTGAATTCGATTTGCTGGTCGCACTTGTCCGAGAAGCGGGAAATGTTGTAAAAAAAGAGGATTTAAGTCTTGATGTTCTCGAAAGAGAGTTGTCGCCTTATGACAGAAGTCTGGATATGCACATCAGCAATCTACGCAAAAAACTCGGCAAACACGAAAACGGCGAAGACCGGATCAAGACGATTCGATCCGTCGGATATATTTATACAGTTATCAGTTAACAGTTATCAGTTATCAGCAAGATTGGATATTTTAAACATGATTTAATTCTCAACTGATAACTGATAACTGTTAACTGATAACTGATAACTGATAACTGTTAACTGATAACTGTTAACTGTTAACTGATAACTGAAAAATGAGTTTATTTCTTAAAATTTTTCTGTGGTTTTGGTTGGCAATGGCTTTGATCGTCGGGGCGATCACGCTTGTTAATTGGTCAACCAGTTCCGCTCCGCTCGCCCGGCAATGGCAGGTTTTTGTCGGTGAAGCGGTAACGGTTGATTCGCAAACATCCGTTCAAATCTATGAGAATGAAGGACTTGACGGATTGGAAGAATACTTTGCACGGCAAAAAACCCGACAACGTATAAATACTATCGGTTTTTTTGATAAAACCGGAAATCTGCTGGCGGGAGATTTGCGAATTGCTGACATAAACGACCTTTTTGACGAAACATTAAAAACGGAAGAACCGCAGTTTAAGAAATTTGACGACAGAACTTATGTGGGAAAGCGGGTTGTTTTGGACGATGGAGAAACTTACATATACGTTCTCGAATTAAAAAGATTTCAGCCGCCGACATTTTTTACACAGCGTTTTATACTGCAGCTGCTCGCCGTTGTTCTGATCGGCGGATTTTTCTGTTATTTTCTGGCACGCTATCTGACATCGCCGATCACGAAACTGCGAAATGCAACACGCAAAATTGCCGACGGGGATTTTAATACGAGTGTCGCCGAAAAACTCGGAAAAAGAAAGGATGAACTCGCTCAACTGGCGGGCGACTTTGACGAAATGGCGGAAAGAATCGAAAGCCTGATAAATTCCGAAAGACGCTTGACGCAGGATATTTCACACGAACTGCGTTCACCGCTCGCCCGTATGAATGTCGCTCTCGAACTTGCCCGTGCAAAATCAACGTCCGAAACGACTCCTTTTCTCGATAGATTGGAAAAAGAATCTATGCGTTTGAATGATCTGATCGGACAGCTTTTAACACTTTCAAAACTCGAAACGGGTTCGCAGGATTTTGAGAAACACGAATTAAATATAAATAAAATTGTCGAACAGGTCGCCGCCGATGCCCGTTTTGAAGCTGAAGCAAACAATAAAGACGTAAAAATTTCACAAAACGGCGAGCTGAAGGTTTTCGGCAACGAACATCTTTTAAGAAGTGCGATAGAAAACGTCATCCGCAACGCCGTAAAATATACAAAGGAAAATTCCGCCGTTGAAATCTCGACTTCAAGCGTTGCAAACAACGCATTGATCTCCATCAAAGATCACGGCGAAGGCGTTCCCGACGAAGAATTGGCAAAACTTTTCAAACCGTTTTATCGTGTTCAGGAAGCCCGCGACAGAAAAACCGGCGGCAACGGCTTAGGACTGGCAATCGCCGAACGTGCCGTCAACAATCACAACGGTACGATCAAAGCCGAAAACGCAACCGACGGTGGTTTATTGATCGAAATTACATTGCCGGCTTTGTAAATAGAAGTTTCCTGACCACTCATAATTTCAAAACAGTTCACGGAAAGTAAACCATCAAATTTCAAATTCCACATTTCAGATTTCAAACAAAACCGTCGTTGATTCTGAGATTTGAAATTTGAAATGTGGAATGTGGAATTACCCGAAAACTTAATTTACGCACTATTTAATCCAACAAAACACCGTAAATATCCAATGGCAGACTGTAAACCGCATCATTTGTCGCAACTATCATTTCGCCCTGTCCGGTAAAACACAATCCGACGATTCCCATTCCGGCAATAAATATTTCAGCTTCATCTCCGGCGGGCGAGATTTTTACAATTCCGTGTCTTCCCGTCAGACACGCCGCAACGTATAGGTTTCCGTCTTTATCAAAAGCCAAACCCTGCGGTCTGCCGAGTCCTTTGAAAAACACATCTTCCAAACCATCCCGGTCAACGCGGTAAATTGCATCATAACTGCAAAGTCCGGGAGCGGAAACGTATAGATTTTCATCGAGTCCGAAAGCCAGATGATAGGCGGAAACGGAAGGTTCGAGCAAAGCCCAGGAGATTTTATCGCCGAGTTCGAAAATTTTGTAGATCGTCCCGCTTCGGTCGCCCACATACATCACACCTTCGCTGTCAAAGGCAATTCCGGTGGCAATTCCGAGTTCGGATGCCAACGGCACGACCTCTTCGCCGCGATTTATTTGATAAACTTCCCCGTCGGCACGATTTGTAACGACAAGTTTTCCGTGTTTATCAAAGGCGATGCCCGTCGGATTCAGCACATCGGCGGACATTTCGCCCAAATATCCGTCGGTTTCCAGACGAAACAATGTAACGGGAAGCGGCTGTCCGCGTGAGCCGGAGCGTGTCAGAATTATCGAACCGTCCTTCGGATCAACCGCCGGATTGGCAACTATGTGCAGATTGTCGGCGATCTTTTTACCGATGCTTATTTCTATCGAATTACTTTTATCATTTCCGTTTTCAATAAAAATATCTGCTGTTTGTGAGTTTAGATCATCGGGAACGAGAACCAGAAATCTTTCCGAAGATGCACCGACGATTCCTGCCTTCCGATCGTTAAAATAGACGGCAAGTGTGTTCGAGTCTTTTATTTGAACGCCTTCGCATTTAATAACGACTTCCCCGCCCGGAATACTGTATTCAGGACTTACCGATAAAATTTTACCTGCTTTATTCATTAAATATCTCCAATCCAAAACTGTTATTTTACGATGCCGAAGCTGTATTAATCAATTACACATTTGTTTTATCAGTTACCACCAAAGGCAGAACCCCGACAGTTATGGAGGGTGCTGTTCGAAGCTAAACAAGTCTGTTTTCAACCACACCCTTGTTAACACGCGGGTTTCTGCCTTGCGGGGTTCGGTTTACAATATGATATAATTACGGTCTTTGGAGGGTAAAATTTATCAGCAGCGTTCACGGCTTTACACAAGGCTTAAAACAAAATCAATTAAAGCGTATCGAGCGGCTTTCGAGTCGGCGTGTCGCTCCGCAGCAGATTATTTCTCAGGAACTTGCCCGCCAGCTTTCCGAAATTTCCTTTGACACGGGAAGACAGATCGGCGTTTTGATAAACCGACGCGGCAAGGTCGAATATGTGATGGTCGGCGATGCCAAGCAGATCGAAATGCCAGATTTTAAGCGTGTTCGGGCGGCGGAAGGCAGATTTCGCGGTCTGCGTTGTGTTCACACGCATCTTTTGGGCGAAACGCTTAATCAGGACGATCTGACCGATCTGGCGTTACTCCGCCTCGATCTGATGTCGGCAATTCAGGTTGATGAAGAAACGGGTTTACCGAATCTCGTCCATTCGGCTCATCTTCTCCCGACAACGGCGGAAGACCTCGAAAGTGAAGAAACGCAATCCCTGCCGTATCAATTCTTAAAACCTAAAATACCTTCGCAGCTGGATGTGGATTTTTTGTCGTTAATAAATTCTCTGGAAACGGAGATGGCAAAAAACCGCCGGACGGCTGCGAGCCGGCAAACAAAGCGTGATCGTGTCATTTTAGTTTCGGTTACGACGGAATATAAATCCATTGCTGAAGAATCTCTGGCGGAACTGGAAGAATTGGCACTTTCGGCAGATGTTCTGGTTTTGGATAAGTTAATTCAAAGGCGAAATCATATTCATCCGAAAACCGTTCTCGGAAGCGGAAAGCTCAATGAATTATTGATTCGTGCGATGCAGCTCGGTGCTGATTTGATCGTTTTTGACCGGGAACTTACACCCGCTCAAGTGCGTTCTCTTTCGGAAGCGACGGATTTAAAGGTTATTGACCGTCCGCAGCTTATTTTGGATATTTTTGCTCAGAGGGCTCAGTCCCGCGAAGGAAAATTGCAGGTCGAACTGGCTCAGTTAAAATATCTTCTGCCGCGTTTGATTACGGGGCAAAATTCCGCTTTTTCGCGTTTGGCGGGCGGAATCGGCGGACGCGGACCGGGCGAAACGAAATTGGAAACAGATCGAAGACGAGTCAGAACAAAAATTACGAATCTGGAAAAACAGGTAAAGAAATTAAGCCGGCAAAGACAGGAAAGACGAAAGGGGAGAATTCAAAAAAATATTCCGATAATCTCGCTCGTCGGTTATACGAATGCCGGTAAATCCACTCTGCTCAATAGTTTAACCGACAGTAAAATCTATGCCGCCAAAAAAATGTTTGCCACGCTCGATCCGACTGCGAGGCGTTTGCGGCTTCCATACGAACAGGAAATTATCATAAACGACACGGTCGGATTTATCCGCGATCTGCCGGAAACTCTGGTTGCGGCGTTTCGGGCGACTTTAGAGGAGATAAGCGATAGTGATCTGCTGGTTCACGTCGTGGACGCTTCAAATCCGCGGACGATGCAGCAGATCGAATCGGTTGACAAAATTTTATCGGAATTGAAGTTGAATGAAATACCTTATCTGACCGTTTTAAATAAGACCGATCTGATGGAAAAATATGAGATCGAAAGTCTGCAAAGACAAATTTTACTTGACAAAGACCACGAAAGCGTGGCAATTTCAGCTATTCGTTCAAAAACTTTGAAACCTTTAATAAATCGTATCGGCGAACTCGTTGCAAAAGATTTGACGGAATTTGCTTCGGTCAATGCGAACTGATTTCGGTCAACGGCAACCGGCACAAAAGACATCTAAATTTTATAATGAGCAAAAATCTGAAAAAAAAGTTAACTTTGTTTGAGAAATACCGTTTAATGGCGTTTGATTATATTTCACGTCCTTTTGCGATGCTCTCCAACAGTCAAAAATTCTGGATCGGATTTGTCTTGGTTACTCTGGTTACTACATTATTTATAAATAATCCGGTCTGGGGAACAGCCGGATTTGAGTATAAGGAAGGAGATATTGCCCGCGAAAGTATTATTTCGCCCGCCGATATTACAGTTATTGACGAAAAAGAAACTGCTTTAACAAAACAGAGTGCGGCACAGGGAATTAGACCGATATTTACTTATGAAACCGATTACTCGGAAAAGGCACTTCAGAGTTTTCGTTCAGCGTGGGAAAAATTAAAGGAAAGTAAAGCCGCCTCTGATTCCAACACTTTAGGCGGAGTAAAATGGACGGGAGCCGGCGGCGAAGAATTGGGTAAAATTTTTGCAGCACGATCATTTAGTTCAAATGATCTGGCTTCGGTCGAAAGAGTTCTAAAGGACGCAGCCGAAGGATTGATCTACAGCGATCAGGATAAAGAAAATTTAGACAACGAAGTAACGCTGATCAATCGGCAAACTCCCAGTGAGCAATCAGTGGTTACACTACCTGAAAATAACTGGTCATCGCTTTCGGCTGCCAGAAACAGATTGGAACAGGGTTTGTTGGACATTCCGAATCTTTCGGGAAAAGAGATCGAAGCATTCGATGCGGCTTTGTCGCCTTTGATCCAGCCGAATGTAATTTATGACAGTGCCGCGACGAATAAAGCCAGAAGGGCTCTGACCGAAAGTGTCGAACCGATTATGATCTCGCTCAAACGCGGACAAACAATCGTGCGGGAAGGCGACACGGTTACGGATAAAGTTCTTTCTCAGATTGCGGCAATCAAAAATTACAGCAATTCAAAAAGAAGGATCAATCGTTTTTTGGGATTGCTTGTTCTTATCTCGGCTCTTTTCTGGATCGCTTGGAAATTTATTCAGCATCGCGGTTTAGTTACACGGCTGACACTTTCCGAAGAAAAAACCTTTACGCTATTTTGCTTTATTGTTTTGGTTCAGACGGCTTTGATGGCAATATTTTTCCGTATTGCCGATTTTACAGCCGCAGAAAATTTAAGTGCTCCTTTGAATGACCCGACACTCTGGTCGTTTGCCTTGCCGTTTGCTTTTTCCAGTCTTTTGATGACTTTGTTAGCAGACCGCAGAACTGCTCTTTTTACGGGTTTATTTACAGCATTATTAGCAGGTTTGCTTGCTCCGAAGGGTTTGGAGTTCATACTTTACGCGGCAATTTCTTCCGCTGTTGCGGTTTACGGCATCGGACGTTACAGAAGCCGTCAATCGGTTACAATTGCAGGTGTCGCGGTTGGTGTTATCAGTGCTTTAACGGCGGTTGCAATGCTCGGATATATGCAGCAGCCGTTTATCCTGAATACGGTTCTTTTAGTAGTTAGCTGCGGACTTGCCAGCGGACTGGTTACGGCTGCCGTAACGGCGGTATTTTTACCGATCTGCGAATCCGTTTTCGGGATTATGACCGATGTTAAACTGCTCGAATTATCAAACGCCGATCTGCCTGTTCTGGGACAATTGGCACTCAGAGCCCCCGGCACGAATCAGCATTCGCACGCCGTCGGACAATTAGCCGAAGAAGCCTGCCGCCAAGTCGGGGCGAACGGATTACTTTCAAGAATCGGTGCGTTATATCACGACATCGGAAAAACCGCCGCTCCCGAACATTTCGTCGAAAATCAGATGGGCAGCAATCCGCACGATAAACTAAAACCGACACAAAGTGCGAAGATCATCATCAGCCACGTAACTTACGGTGCAAAACTCGCCAAAGAAATGGGTTTGCCGCAGCGAATCGTTGATTTTATTCCGCAGCATCACGGCACAAGAACGCTGCACTATTTTCTGACAAAAGCAAAGGAAGAAGCCGGAAAGGGCGAAGAAATTGACGAAAATGATTTTCGTTATCCGGGACCGAAACCGCAATTTAAGGAGTCGGCGATTATGATGATCGCCGACAGCTGCGAAGCCGCATCGCGTTCTTTGAGCGAACCGACACCGGAAAATATACGCTTTATCGTAACGAAAATTATTGACGCGATTTTAGCCGATGACCAGCTTGGTGAATGTGATCTGACTCTGCGGGAACTTACTCAAATCCGTGAATCAATTATCAAATCCCTCGTTTCGATCTACCATTCACGAGTAGATTATCCGGGCTACACACCGCCTTCAAAATCGGTGCAGAATATTATAATTCCAAAAGAAATTTTAGAAGAACGCGGAATGCGTTACGACAAACCGGAAGATATTCCGATCGGCATCGGCGGCGAGGTCGAAGATGAAGCGATAAACCGTTCGGTGCAGCCGAATATTGAAGACAACACGCCGTCCGATCCGAATGTCAGAGATGATGAAGCAAAGGCAAAAGTAAAACTGTAAGATGATTGCTGAACATATCGCCTCACCCTTACACAGCGGCGATGGCAAACAGCGGCTGACAACTCCCGTTTGAATACGTCCACCCTTCCGTGTAATATGACGCATTGATTCCCGTCTGTCCCAACCCGACTCCCGTTGCCATTCCACTTGTGTCGCACGTCGCCACCGACGGATCGCTCGAATTCCAGTCCACTCCCGATGTCATTGCAAACGGCGACTGCACCGTTCCGTAGCAGTTGACATTTCTCAGCATAAACGTAAATTGCGTCGTATCGCCGATATATCCCGTTATGTTGCCCGGCGTAACCCAACTGTCGTAATAGCTGTCAGGACAGCAGTTGGCACAGTTATATGTGCTTGAGATACCTTGTGAAATACTGACCTGTTCGGAATATCCGGTCAAAGTTTTATTAGCCTCGATTCCCCTTGACGACCAGGCGATTTGTCCCGTTTCAATGTTTAATGGAATGATATTGTCATTGACATCCGGCGTTTGTTCATCTCTAAATTTCCTGAAATCAATCGCTTTCGTTTCGTGCGGTTTTATTTTCTTTAATCCGAGTGTATAGATGCCGCCCGTGTGATGCAGCGAGATTGTAAAATCTCTTTCCGTATCGGTTTCATTCTTGATATAAACAATCGTTGTAAAATCCCCGTCAACTTTCCACGGATAACCGCCCGCACTACTCGGCAAAGTCTTCGGGTCGAGCATCGGAGTGTGAAAGACGTGCGTGCCGCTTTCGCTGACATTTATCAGATTCATCAGAACACTTCCCGCCCGCGTGTCGTATTTCATCTCGATTCCCGCTATTTCCACACCCGCCGGAACATTTGCCGCGTTTATTATGCGTTTCAGATTGATCGCTTTCGTCGAGTTCGGTGCGATGTTTTTTGTTTGAACATCTATCGAAATAACTTCTTCCGTTTCACCGTTTCCTTTTGTATAAATGATTTTTCCGCTGATATTCGCCGCTTCGTCGCTCGTATTTCTGACTGCCAGAACTTGGTTTAATTCTTCTCCCGCAATTTTCCCTAAACGCAGTCCTGCCCCGTGCAAGCGTTTCGATTTATTCATTTCGGGGTCAATAAGTGTCATTGTCGAAGAAAATCCTTTATCTGCATCGGAGATCAGCATCTTGGCTAAGACTGCTCCCGGCGTTCCGTTATGTTTGATCGAAACACCGCCCGTTTCGTGCAGAGTTCCGTTATTTTTTCCGTCCAAATCTTTTATCACACCCAGAACGCGGGTTTCGTGCGGATTCAAATTTATAGTTGCCGGACTCTTTTGTTTCGGACTTACACCATCAACGGAAACCATCGCTGTAACGGCTTCGTTCGATGTGTTTGAGATGATGAATTTCGTATCGGCGTTGTTCTTCGGCAGCCACCAAACGCCTTCCAATTTATTTGAGGTATGCTTCATTGCCGGCGAGAAAAACTGCTCTTCCCAAATCAAACTCTTACCCGAATCAATCAGTTTGACCTGCACGCCGAGCTGCATATCCGCCCCCTGATATGTAATCGCCATACTGCCTTCCTGAAATTCATCTCCGGCATTAGCAAGTATTTGTTGTAAATCGAAATCTTTTGAAGAAGCGGCGTTAATCTCCAACGGTTCGAGTTGAAGCATATTTCCCGCAAGACTATAAAAAGTCGGCGTGGCATAAAGCGGAGCATTGCCCTTATTATTAAGCATTAAAACGGCTTTCAGATTGTTTTTAGTTGAGTAGTAAGTTCCGGCAACTGTGTGAAATTCGGCTTGTTTTTTCTCTAAATTATTGAAAAATAAAGACTGCCGTGCGGCGGTAAAATTTGTCCCGTTTCTTTTCTCAGTCCCGTAAATGGGGACGGGCTTAAATTTTCCGACTTTATAAAATTCAGACGCTTCTGATTGTTTATCGGCAACTTCACTCTTAACAGCGGGAAGTTCAAAGGCAAAAGCAAAACCTATGGAAAGACAAAATATAAGAAGAAAAAATACACGAGTAGATTTTAATTTGCGAGAAAAAAAGTTGGGATTTGACATTTCACCTCCGTTTTGTGGAATTAAGGGTGAACTAAAAAAATTAACGCCGAAATAAGTTTGTAACTTATAACTGCATTAAATTCTAGATCGAAGGAAATGTCAAGATTTTTTGGAAATATCTAATACGCAAAATCGGTTAAAAGGTGCGTTATCAAATTTATTAAGCTGTTGATAAATAAGCACTTGTCTTACTGCCGACTGCACCTGCCAACTGCTACTGCGTATAAGGTAGGTAAGCAGATGTTTTGTAACATTGTAAAAATTTGTAAACTATTGAACATACACGCCTTTCTTCTTCTTACTGTTGACGGCTCTACCGCTTATGTAATTTCACTTATCTAACTAAAATTATATTTTTGCTTTTATTTTATCGTATGTGTCTTTGAGAGATTCGGGAATCGTGCGGGTTTGACCGACGGCGGTCATAAAATTTGCGTCGCCGATCCAACGCGGCAAAATGTGCATATGAAAATGTTCCGCCACTCCCGCACCCGCCGCTTTTCCCAGATTCATACCGAGATTTATTCCCTGCGGCTGATAAACTTCCTTGATAATTCCCTGAAACTTTTTGGTCAGTTCCATAAATTCATCGGTAACTTCTTTTGAGGCTTCGGTTAATTCGGAAAGATGTTCAAACGGGACGATCATAATATGTCCGCTCGTGTAGGGATAAATATTGAGGATTACAAAATTATGCCCGGCACGGGTGAGGATAAATTTTTCCTCATCGCTTGCCGGGCTTTTTAGAATATCGCAGAAAACACAGCCGGTCGAATCGGCTATGATTTCCTTTTTATCTGATTTAATGTAGTCGTATCGCCAGGGACTCCATAAAACATCCACGATAAAAATTTCCTTTAATTATTAATGATGTCCTTTAAATCTTTGCCGGGTTTGAAATAGGCGACTCGTTTTGCCGGAATATCAACCGGCTCGCCCGTTTTCGGATTGCGTCCCTTGCGGGCGTTTCTGTCGCGGACACGAAAACTTCCAAAACCCCGCAACTCGATCTTTTCGCCGTTATTTAATGATTCGACAATGCTTTCAAAAATTATTTCGATAAGCTGTTCGACATCTTTTTTGGTCATATCGGCTTCTTCTGCAACTATTCCGACTAAATCTGCTTTTGTCATTATTTTTTCCTCGGATTCTTTTCTTAATTTCTACAACTTAGAACGAAATTAGCTTTTTGCCTTTTTTTCTTTGGTCTTTTCTTTGGTTTTTTCTTGTTTAACTTCTTCGGGTTCGGCTTTTACCTCATCCTCTTTCGTATTTACCTCAGTATTTTCGGTTTCTGATGTAGTTGCTTCATCTGCCGAGTTTTCCGTTTCTTTATCCGCTTCGGTAGAATTTTCAGTTTCAGATACGAGTTCTGCTTCCGCTTTGGTTTCCTCATTCGCGGCAGTTGATTCTTCAACTTTTTCCTCAGCTTTTGCTTTTTCGGAAGCTGCCGTTATATTTTTATCTTCCGACTTTGATTCATCGGAAGTTTCAGCGGTTTCTTCAACCGTTTCATCTTTTGCTTCGACAGATTCTTCCTTAGCATCAACTGATTCGTCTTTAGCTTCAGCCGTTTCGTCTGCTTTTTCTTCCGTATTATCTTCTTCAACAGATTCAGTCTTGGCTTCTGCCGTTTCTTCCGCTTCGGTAGATTCGCTTTTATCGGATGCTTCCGACCCGGTTTCGGCGGTGGTTGCTTCATTTTCAGAAGTTTCTTCCGCCGTTGTTTCTTCACTTTCAACTACTTCGGATTTGATTTCCTCAGCTTTTTCTTCCGTTGTTTCCGCTTTTGCTTCATCGGCGGATTCTTCGGTTTTCTTACCGAATTTTAAGTTTGCCAGTTCACCCAAAGAAGCCATTCCGCCTTTTGCCTGACCCGAATAACTTTTACCGCCGCCGCTAGTGCTTTCAGTAGATGTTTTGGTTGATTCCCCGATTGCTCTATGCGATAAGCCGATCTTCTCGGCATCGTGTTCGATGCGTAAAATCTTAAAGTCGAGTTCCTGACCGATCTCGAATTTATCTTCAGGGTTTTCGATCCTTTCGTCGGACAACTCGGAAATATGACACAAACCTTCAAGATCGGGAGCAAGTTCGACGAAAACACCAAACCCCGCAAAGCGTGAAATTTTGCCTTTGACGACATCGCCCGGTTTATGATCGTTTGTAAACGATTCCCATGAACTCGGCGTAAGTTCTTTGATTGAAAGCGAAAGTCTGCGGTCATTGGTATCAATGCTCGTGATGATCGCGTCAACTTCCTGTCCTTTACTTAAAACTTCCTTCGGATGCTTGATATTTTTAGACCACGAAATATCGGAAATATGAACTAAGCCGTCAACACCTTCTTCAACCTCAACAAACGCACCGAAATCGGTCAGATTTCTGACTTTACCATGCACCTTCGAACCGATGAAATATCTATCGCCGATAGTATCCCAAGGATTTTCCTGAAGCTGCTTGATTCCCAGACTGATCCGGCGTTCATCCGGGTCAATTCCCAAAACCTGCACCTCGACCTCTTCACCCTTTCGGACAAGATGTTTCGGGTGTTTCAGACGTTTTGACCAGGACATTTCGGAAATGTGAACAAGTCCTTCAACGCCGGGTTCGAGTTCGACAAACGCACCGTATTCGGTAACGCTCGAAATCACGCCTTTGATCGTTGAATTAACCGGATAAAGTTCGGTTACGGTTGTCCAGGGATCGGGTATAAGCTGTTTGTAACCGAGTGAAACCTTTTCTCTATCTCTGTCTAATTTAAGGATTTTAACCTGAACATTATCACCGACCTTAAACAATTCATTCGGATTTTGCAGCCGTCCCCAAGACATATCGGTTACGTGCAAAAGTCCGTCAATTCCGCCAATGTCAACAAATGCACCGTAATCGGTCAAATTCTTAACCGTCCCTTCAACAATATGTTTTTCACCGATGTTGTCGAGAGTTTCCTTCTTCTGTTTATTAACGACCAGATCGGTTAAAACCTTACGTGAAATAACGATATTGTTTCGCTTGCGGCTGAATTTTATAACCTGTGCTTCGATTTCTTCGCCTTTTAAGCTGTCGAGATTGCGAATCGGACGCGAATCAACCTGCGAACCGGGCAAAAATGCTTCGACACCTTCAACGTCAACTAATAAGCCGCCTTTGGTTTTTTCCTTGACGATTCCCTTAACGGGAGTTTCATTATTAAAGGCTTCCTCGATCTTATCCCACGAATAGCGTTTTTGAGCATCATCACGTGAAAGTGTCGGCGGAGCATCACCGGGTCCCATCTGTTTGATGACGACATCAATCTCATCGCCTTCTTTGATCGTTAATTCGCCCGCGTCGTTTGTAAATTCTTCGCTTGCGGCAATACCTTCGGATTTATAACCGAAATCAATCAACACGCCGCGGTCGGAAATTTCGACCACTTTGCCTTTGACCATTTGCCCGGAATGAAATGAGATGTGTTCCTGTTCAAATTGTTCGAGAATCGCCCCAAAATCCATCTCGCCGCTTGCTTCGGATTCGGAACTTTGATCTTCGTCGGTCTGACCTTCATTATTAATGTTTTCGTCCGTTTGTGCTTTAACAGCCGTGTTTGTTTCTTCCGCTTTCGTATCGGAAGAATTTTCCGTGTTTGTTTGTTGTTCAACTGAATCCTGCTTTTCAGCATTTTCTTCAGCTTCCTTGATTACTTCGTTTGACATTTAATTTAGTTTTAATTTCCTTATTTAAGATAGCTTTTTAAACATTACTTTTTACTTGATTTACCCGGATTTAATCCATAAAAAAAATCAGCTTGCAGGCTAGCTAATTTTTTTCCTTTCTCTTATTTTTCAAAAGATTAAAAAAATCTGCTTATATCATAAGCAACAAGTTCACCCTGATTTTCGACATTTAAGAAATGCTTTAATTGCAAGAACCTTTGAAAAAAATCCTTATACCAAGTTTTTAACATTCAAAGCATTTGTTCAAGTAAAACTAGAATTTAACGCCGAAGCGTTTCAATGTCAAGATTATGTTTGTAAAAAAATGCCCGTTTTCTAAAGATTTACGGTTATATTGCAGATTTATAAAAAATGATTCACCGAATATTCAGATAAAAAATTATACCGAACAAGCCATTTTTACCTTTGATCACATATTTGTTTCCACATTAATTATCGGCTGGTCGGTTACGACCCAAGAGTTTTCCGCCGATTTTTCGATAAACAACTTTGCTTTTTCCGCTTCCAAGGGTTTTGAGAAGAAATAGCCTTGTCCGTATTCACAATTTAAATGTTTGAGTTGTGCAAGTTGATCGGCGGTTTCAATGCCTTCGGCGATGACCTTCATCTTCAAGTTCTGTGCCAGCTTGATAATCGTGCGGACAATCTCGTGATTTTCCTCGCTGTCTGCCATTCGCATCACAAATGAGCGGTCAATTTTCAGGAAATCAACCGGCAAACGGTGCAAATAACTTAATGAAGAATAACCCGTGCCGAAATCGTCGAGGCTCAACCGAACTCCGAGTTTACGCAGGCTCTTCATCATCGTAACCGCCACTTCGCTGTTTTCCATCACGTGACTTTCCGTTATTTCGAGTTTCAGGCTATGCGGATCAAGTCCTGTTTTTTTCAGCGTTACGGCGATTTGTTCGGCTAAATCAAACTGCAAAAACTCCTTGCAGGAAAGATTAACACTTATCGTCAAGCCGGAAGCCGACGGAAATTTGTTTTGCCATTCGCGGAGTTGGCGGCAGCTTTCATACAAAATCCATTGTCCGAGAGGAAGGATCATACCGTTTTCTTCCGCTACCGAAATAAATTCAAAAGGCGGAATCATTCCGCGTTCGGGATGATTCCATCTGATGAGCGATTCAAAACCGACGAGTGATTCGGTTTCCAGATTGATTATCGGTTGATAGTGAACTTCGAACTCTTTATTTTTGAGAGCTGCCCGCATCTCGGTTTCAAGCTGTAATTGATTTGAAGCGTGTTCGTGCATTTTCTGGTCAAAAACTCTGTAATCCGCCCTGCCTTCTCCCTTCGCACGATACATTGCAATGTCGGCATCACGCAGCATATCTTCGGCGGATTCGTGTCCGGCGGTGCTGAGTGCGACACCGATACTGGCGGAAATAATAATTTCGCGTCCGCTGACATCAAATGCTGCTTTCAGATCATTTTGAATTCGTTCGGCAATCAGCAGAGCTTCATTTGATTCGACCAGTTCACTGAGCAGAATAACGAACTCGTCGCCGCCGATCCGGGCAACCAAATCTCCCGTCCGCACGGATGCCTGAAGCCGTTTGGCGATGAGTTTCAGCAGTTTGTCGCCTTCGGCGTGACCTAAGCTGTCGTTGATGATCTTGAAACGGTCAAAGTCGAGAAACAGAACGGCGTAAAAATTACTGTGGCGGCTTTTACCACGTTCAATCGTCATCCGCAGATGATCCATAAAGAGTGTGCGGTTGGCAAGTCCGGTCAGTGCGTCGTGAAAAGCATCGTGAAGCAGCTGATCTTCGGTACGTTTCCGCTGAGTGATGTCGGTGATTACGCCCATCGTGCCGGTGAATTCGTCAGAAATATTGTAAATCGGCACTCCGCCGACGAGCGTCCATAAAGTTTCGCCCGATTTTGTCTTCAATCTCAGTTCATATTGGTTGGACTCGTTCTTTTGCCGTTTCCGATTGGCTTCACGGACAAATTTTCCTCCTTCTTCATCGAGCAAAATATCAAATGTAGTTTTGCCGAGCAATTCTTCCCGCTCATAACCGATCATCTCGCAAAAGCGGTTATTGACGTATGTAATGACTTCTTCCTTATCAACCTGGAGAAGTCCTTCGCTCATATTTTCGACCAGAGTCCGCAGTTTATACTCGCTTTCGGACAACGCGATCTTGTCCCGTTCTTTGTCGGTTACGTCAATCGCCGTGCCGCCGATGAACTTATTGTCCAAACTGTCCGTAACCGGAAATTTGAATGTTAGCCATTTACGTTCCGAACCGTCAGGGAGAGGAACGGTTTCAAGCAATTCGGCGGTTTTATCCGTTGCAAGAACTTTGCGGTCATTTTCCAACACATTTCGGGCGGCATCTTCCGGCAGCCAGTCATAATCGGTTTTGCCGAGTAAGTCTTTCATTTTCAGGTCAAAAACCTGTTCCATCGTTTTATTGATATAAATGTATCTTCCGGCTTCATCCTTCATAAATGCAACCGCCGGACTGTTATTCATAAAACTGCGAAAGCGTTCTTCGGATTCACGTAAAGCACTCTCCGCACGCTTACGCTCGGTAATATCCCGAAAACTCACAACCCGCCCGATCACTTCTCCATTTAACATCTGCGGATGATTATAGCGTTCGAATATTTTTCCGTCCTTAAATTTTAGAATATCTTTGTTTTTAATTTCGGGATTTGAGGTGAGATACTCTGTCACAGTGGTAAAGTTTTCGGAATTTTCTAATTGCGTTAATACATAATTTGCAGCTTTTTTGTTATCCCTTGATTTTATAATTTCGTCGGGAATTTGCCACATCTTAATAAATTTCTCATTATAAGTTACGATGTTATCGTCAAGATCAACTACTAAAATACCGTCGGCGGTTGCTTCAAATGTCGAAGTTAGGAGTGAAACATTCTTTTGCAGTTCCGCTCTGGCTTGTTTTCGCTCGGCAATATCGCGGATCGCGGTCATTATGTATTTCCTGTCGCCGATAACGGAAGTCGAAACCGCACCTTCGACTTCAATCAATGTTCCGTCTTTACGTTTGCCCTTAAACTCATAAGTTGAAGGGATTTTTTCGCCGCGTAAACGCCGCCGTCCGTATTCGCTGAGCCGTTCTGCATTTTCCGCCGGCAGAATATCTGAAATATTTTTACCGACTAATTCTTCCGGCGTGTCATATCCTAAAAGTTGTGTATAAGAATTATTGATATAGACAATTTCTTTGCCATCTTCGATGATAATGCCGTCGCGTGAGCCGTCGAGGATTGCCCGCAGCCATTCTTCGCTGGCACGAAGTTTTTCTTCCGCCTGCATTCGTTCGGTAATGTCGTGGTCTGTGCCGCGAAAACCGATGACTTCGCCGCCGTCATCCAAAACCGGAACGGCACTGCTTTCCAGATAACGTATGCTTCCGTCTTTGTGATTCCAGCGACAGACGAGATTGTTCCAACCGCGTTTTTCAGCAATAAATTGCGGGAATACCTGCTCGATTTCCAAACGGTCTTCCTCAAACATAAACGGCAGAAAACTCTTTCCGTGAAGCTCCTCCGGCATATAACCGAGAATCGTTTCAATTGCCGGATTGTTGTAGGTCGAATTGCCGTCGAGATCAATCTCCCAAATCCAATCATTCGTAGTTTCGATAATTGAGCGAAATTTTTCTTCGCTTTTCTTGCTCGCCTTTTCCGCCGACTTTTGGCTGTGAATATCGGAATTTGTTCCAAACCATTTGATAATATTTTCATCCGCGTCGCGTCCGGCAGTGGCACGTCCCAAATGCCAGAAGTATTCACCGTCGGCTCTTTTCAGACGAAATGCGACTTCATAATCCGCACCCTTTTCGAGTGATTTCGTCCATTTCTCAATACAATTCGGCAAATCTTCCGGGTGAATTACATTCTGCCAGCCTTCACCGATTATTTGTTCGCTCGTGCGTCCGAAGTATTCGCACGTCCTGTTATTGACATAATCGAGTTCACCGTTTGGCAGAGCAGTCCAGACCTGGTGCATTATGCCTTCGCCGAGATAGCGGTAACGCTGTTCGCTTTCCCTGAGCGATTTGCGTGCAAGCTGGCGTTCGGTGATGTCCCGCATTATGAAGGTGAAATACTTACCTTTTGCCGTTTCCCAGACACCGAGCGAAAGTTCGAGAGGAAATTCCGTTCCGTCTTTTTTCAAACCGTGCAGTTCGACCGTCTGCCCGATAACATTTTTTTCTCCGGTTTCAACATACCGCCACATTCCTTTGGCGTGTGCTTCCCGATATTTTTCCGGCATCAGGATCAAAAGTGGTTTCCCGACAACTTCCTCTTCATCATAGCCGAAGATATTTCTCGCCCCTTCATTCCAGAAAATTATATTCCCGTGATTATCGGCGGAAACAATCGCATCCTGTGCCGAATTCGTAACCGACAGAAGGTGCTGCTCGCTTTCGCGTAAATCTTCTTCCGCTTCCTTTCGGCTGGTGATGTCGCGGTTGATGCTCAAAAAGGCTTGTCCGCTCTGATACTCGATAACCGAAGCATTTATGAGAAGATTCATCGGTGCGCCGTCTGCCCGATATTGAACCGACTCGAATTCCTGATATTCTCCTGCGGCAAGCAGTTTTTTTATTTGCTCATCGCTTTTTTCAGGATTTAGCGAAATGGATTTCATACTCATCCCGATAAACTCTTCGCGGCTGAAGCCATACATTTCGCACGCTTTATTGTTGACATCCAAAACTGTTTCGTCTTCGGGTTTGATAACCAGAATCGCGTCGTTGGCAAGCCGGAAAAGATTTTGATACTGCTCGGATTTTCGCAATTCCGCTTCCACCGTTTCACGACGGGAAATGCCCTGCGTGATCTGACCTGCCATTGTGTTCAGTGATTTTGCCAGTTTGCCGAATTCGTCTTTGCTGCCCGTCGGAATTCTTTTTTCAAAATCACCTTCGGCAATCGAATCGGCAAGTCCGGTCATACGCTTGAGCGGCGAAACGATCTGACGGGCGAGAAACAATCCGAATAAAAGTGCCAGCAATGCCCCGATACCGACTGCTAAAACACCTGTATTTCGGACTTGTGCGATCTGCTGATTGATGTCCGAGAGCGGAAATGAAGCACGTGAATATCCGATTATTTTACCATTCGAGATAATCGGCAATGCAGCAAACATCATATTTTTTTGAAGTGTATTGCTGAACCGCGTCGCCACGCCGCTGCCTTTTTCACGTGCCTCGATAACCTCCGGGCGATTCGCGTGATTATTCATTTTCGAGAAGTCCTCATCCGAATCGGCTGCAACGACTCCGTCCGAACGAATAATTGTTATCCGCACGCCGAGTTTCTGATGCAAATCACGAACCCGCTGTTCGAGGGACGGCGAAAATTCTTTTAACTGTCCGGGCGAAAGATCATCAAAAAGGTTGGCATATGCCGTCAGCTGACGCTCATTTCGACGCAGTTCATTCTGTCGGAGTTCATAGGTTACAAAGATTCCGACGATCAAACCGATCAGGACGGTAAATAAGATAAAACTAAGATAAATCTTCCAAAAAGTGCGGGAATTAAACATATGATTAAATAGTGCGGTGAAAACTGGTGATTAACCGTGAAAAGTTAAAGTAATTGAATGGGAAACTGTTATGTTAAACGGGCTGTTATTTGAAACCCTTTATCTTTAACAGTTTATTATTTTAGGTTGGTAAAATACAAGTTTAAGATTTACGGGAGTAGGGCTTTCTCATAAAAAAGTAACGCCATCCGTCCCGGTGGCAGTCGTGGCGTGCGTCCCGCCGCCACTTCTTCAACGCCGCACAGTTCAAACATAAGAATGTCAGAAACCGGGACGGTTTCTTGACAGCCAGCGGGACGCTGGCGTTACAACTTCGTAACTCTTTATTTCCAATAAGAAAACCCTAAAAAGGCAGAAACCCGACAGTTATGGAGGGTGCAGTTGGACTCCGAATAAACCTGTTTACAAAAGACACCCTTGTTGACACGCGGGTTTCTGTCTTTGTTTCTCTACTAAAGTAGAATTTAAAAAGACAAAATGCGTGTATTACCGGAATTCCGGTAATACACGCTTTTGATTAATGTCCTTATCTTATAAAAAAGATTCGGAGCTAAAAGTTATTCGTTAATATCGCTTGGGTCAACACCGGCAGGAACAAGCCATAGTCTTGTTCTGATACCCGATTCGACACCGCCATTAACAAATACGATTCTGCTGGCATCATAGCCGCGTAATCGAATGTGGTCTCTTATCAATCTTTCTCTGGCGGCAACCTGTCTTGCACTACCATAGTTGATAATATATCCGGTAGAATTCGGGTCGCCTTGAAGTCTGATAAACAAGTTGTCAATTCTGGCTCTGACATCATTAGGAGTAAGATTGTCAAATTCATCAATCAGATCAGCTCCACCTCTACCGCCGACGATACCTAAATCGGATGCCCTTTTCGGACAGTCACAGCCAGCTGTAAATCCGCCGACATTAACAGTCGCCTCAACAGTCGTATCTTCAAGATCCGTCGTGCTGACGATGATCGTCGGAGTTCCCTGACCGCTGATGATCGTTCCCTGATTTACATCCCATTGATATGTCAGATTGGGTTGTGAACCGCCTACGGCATTTGCCGTAAAGGTCATATTTTCACCCGGTGCAACAGCCGCCGGTGGCGGTGTTACTGAAAGTGTCGGGCAATCACAAGGTGTATCAGGTTCTTCACACTGACAACTTTCGACCGTGATGGTTTCGGTTACCGTCGGACTGCAAATTCCGCAGCCGTCGTCAACGCCAACCGTAACCGTATATGTTCCGGGTTGAACGCCGCTCAAGTCCCAACTGACATTCGCACCTTGTCCGACGATGCGTCCGCCTGAAACCGTATAGCTATAG
>JBGTKR010000130.1:0-2113 GCA_041744535.1 Pyrinomonadaceae bacterium | reverse complement strand
GGCACATCGTGGTCGGAAACTCTTTCGGGGCGGTTTTCGTCATTGGCGTAAACCTTCGGGAAATCTGCATTTAATCTTGCGTAGCCGAATTTAACGGCTCGTTTGACGGCGGGTTTGTTTATCAAAATGTGGTCGAGAACTTGAGCCGAACCGCCGAAAACGTATGAGTAACGATTTTCTTCCGAAATGTAATCAACCAGATCAATCAAGCTCGTTTGAAAAACTTCCGTCGAGGGCGAAACGATATTTTTGGCGGGATTGCCTTTTAAGATTCCGATCAGATCGTTGTAACCGTCGTTAAACTGAAACGCATTAAAATCCCCGACCAGAATTATCGGTTCGGTTGGATTTTCCTTTTGTCTTTCCTGCACGAATTTTGCCAAAAACTCGGCTTCCAGACGGCGTTTAGTTTGAACGCGGTCGCCGCTTTTCGGATCGTCAATTCCAAGATACGATTTGAAATGATTAACGATTACGGTGAAATTAACATTCTCTTCCGGTTTTTCGCCCGGAATTTCGACTTCGATAAGCAGCGGCGGACGGTCAAAGAGTCTTTCCTTCGGATTCGCGTCTTTATGATCGAGTTTTAAGTCTTTGGCGAGCTGCTGCATTTTTTTGACTTTGACCTTTGTAGTTTTTATCAAAAATCCGACATCAATCCCGCGTATGTCGTTGCTTTCTTCCAGAAATGCTTCGTATTTCGGATTTGTCTGTCCGGCGGCTTCGGTATCTTTGTTGATTCTTTCGGCGAGTTTTTTCAAAACCTCTAAGTTTTCAACTTCGCTCACGCCCAAAACATCGGGCATCGAAACGACATTGCGAATCGCCAGCGACGTTTTTTTCAGGCGTTTTTCAAAATGTTCCTTTGAAACCTTTTCCTCTTTTCGTGCTAAATTGGAATTTTCTTCATCATCAAAAAAGTTTTCAAGATTAAAACTCGCCACGGTAATTTCATTTTCACCCGCCGGACTTGCCATCACAAATTCACGATTATTTTCGACAATTGGTTTGACAGTCGGCAAAAGCGTATAAGCCGCATAGCTGTAATCGAGAACACCGACGAGATTTTTTATTGTCGCTCCGGCAGTTACATCAATCGCTTCGCCGCCGTTAAGCCCATTGCTGTTGACGCGAATCAATTCCGCATTCATATCGAAAGTAGCAAGAGTTTGCGGCAATTTATCAAATAAAATTTTTAAAACTTCTAGTCCGGGTTCGCGGAAAGGTCGCGGAGTTTTTGATAAAACGCCGAAGAATACGCCGTCGGAGATGATCTTACCTTCTTTTCTGTTCTCATATCCGCCCGTCGGAGCAACGATCTTCAGTTCGTCAATTTTCAAAAGCATTCCTTCAAAACGCTCCAACTGATCGGGATTTCCCTGTGGTTTGAGATCATTTTCCGTTAATAAATACGGCTTCGGCAGAGGATTTTCTTTGGAAATCAACTTTGTTTTCGGGGAAACGATCTCGGTTAAAAATAATGCGTATCGTTCACGTTCCGAGCGGAATTCGGCAACGATTCCGCTGACTTCGACCAAGTTTCCGACGGCGACATCCGATGAAGGCTCGTCCTTTGTATAAACATAAACGCCTTCGGAAGTTTTCGGATTATCATCAACTTTATCGTCCGGTGTTTGAATATAAAAACCGCTTTTTCTAACCGCCGTAACGATTCCCTGAACGGTAACTTCCTTTTTTTCCAAAGGCGATAAGAATTCTTCGCCCTGCACCTGCGAGATCGGCGTAACGGTCTGCGAAAATATGCTTATCGAAAAAAATAAGCTGATAAATACAAAACTCAAAGAAAACTTTTTCATAAATAATAATTGTCGTAAAAATTTATTTGTCAGATTTGATTTTAGATTAACCGAGCAACTTTTTAAACACTCGACGACTTTTATGATGCAGATCGGGTTTGGTTTTACTGTAATAAGATTTAAACTATTGATATTTCTCAAATAATTGAGGGGTGGCGGAGTTTTTCAATGCAATTAATTATGTGTTGGTCGGAACGCAAGCGTCCCGCTTGCCATGAGCGTTTCTTAAACGCGAAAGCAAACTTGGGCAAACTTTAAACTTTCACTCAATCTTTAAAGATCATAAACTCTGCTTT
>JBGTKR010000129.1:0-1837 GCA_041744535.1 Pyrinomonadaceae bacterium | reverse complement strand
AATAACAAGACTAAAATAATTGATTAGCTAAAGTTGCATATTAAGCGAGGCTGTTATCGAATAAGTTTATGAAAATACTTGTAGCGGGAATGGGAAATATTCTGCGGGGAGACGACGGTTTCGGCATTCGAGTTATACAGAAATTAAAGCAGGTCGAAAATCTGAGTCAGCAGGTTGATATTTATGAAGCCGGAATTGGCGGAATCGGCTTGGTGCAGGAATTGATGAATGGTTATGATGCTTTGATTGTGATTGATGCAGTAGAAAAAGGAGGTACGGCGGGAACATTATATGTGCTTGAACCGATTGAGAAAGAAATTGTTATTGAAAACGGCGAACTGCATCAGGCAATGGTTGATATGCACTACGCCGATCCGTCGAAAGTTTTGCTGATGGCGAAGGCGTTGGGTGTTTGTCCGCCGAAAGTTTTTCTGGTTTGCTGTCAGCCGGAATATGTTGATGAAGCGGTAGAGGGTTTGCGTCCGCCCGTTGAACGTGCCGTGCCGCTTGCGGTTAAAGAAGTTTTATCGTTGATTGATGAATTAATGGAAACTAGCTGACGTTTAACTTATCTATTTTCTCCTCTAAATCTTTAACAACTTTTTTCTGATCGAGCGATTTCCAAAGTTCGAGCGATTGTTTGTAAAAATCCAGTGCTTCGGTTTTGTTTCCGAATTCCGTCAAAGCATCGCCGTAACTGCTGTAAACATAAGCCTTGACGGATTTTTTCTCGATATTTTTGCTTGACTCCAACGCTTGTTCAAAATATGCAATAGATTCGGCTTTGTTGCCTAATTTTTTATAATCGCTTCCGATGCGAACGAGATTTTGCGTCGCTTCCGGCAAATCTCCCGCTTTTATCCACAAAGGCTGAGCTTTAATATCCTGCTTCAACCCTGTTTCGAGGTCGTTTTGTTTTTTAGCAATAACGCCGAAAATCACATTAGCAAAAGCCGCCGAGCGATGATCGCCGATCTCTTCCCAAATTTCCAAGCCTTTGCCGAAATATTCTTTCGCTTTCTCTAATTCGTCCATTCGCTGATAGGCAAAACCCATCGCCCGCAGAGTATTTCCTTCGTCGGCTTTTTCGCCCGTTTCACGCCAGATTGCTAAAGCCTTTTCATAAAGCGGAATTGATTCGGCACGGGTTTCTGCTTCGGCTCGCAACTTGTCGGCTTGCTGATGATATTTGACGGCTTCCAGAATTTTGCGGTCTTTATCGGTCAAATCTCTGCTTTCGGCTAGTTCCAGAGTGTAAGTTCCGGGTTCGGCGTTGTCTGAAAGAGTAAAGATATTTACCTTATATTCACCCGAATTTGTCGCACCGATTCTAATTGTTTCGATCCCGCGTCCGCTGGTCGGCGTGTCGAATTCACCGAGCGATTCACCGTTCGGAGCAAAAACTTCGGCGATCACGTCAACATCATTTTGCTCAATTTTCAAAACAAAATATTGTCCTTTATCCAGCGGAATCGTATATGAATGAATCTCATCATTAACAACACTTTTTGTTATCGGATTTCCTTTGACAAGTTGATTTGGGTTCGCCGGTTCACCGGAAAAACAACCTGTAAAAACCAATGCAAAAATGAAAATCAACACGACAAGCCATAACTTTTTGGTATTCAAATTATTTTCCATAATTTTTACTCCGACCTTTAATACTTCGATTTTTAGCACTAATGATGATAATCTTTTATTAAATATAAATCAATAAGTTCCGATGTCCGCTTATTTTAATATGATAAAAAATTCTGTTCAAATATTTACCGCACTTTTTTTGATTTTCATCTTTACCGTTTTCGCCAATCCGCCGCAATATGGCGGAACGGTTGTC
>JBGTKR010000128.1:0-10315 GCA_041744535.1 Pyrinomonadaceae bacterium | reverse complement strand
GTGGATTTTTATTTTAGCGGCGTTTGTTGCCGTTGGCGGGTTTTATTTTCAGATTCAAAAACAGAACGAACCGGAAAATTCGGTCAAAAATTTATATGATTCGGGAAAAATAAATTCGGGCGATCCGCTTGAGATCGAAGGGACTTTGCAAAGCAAGCCCGAACTTTCAGTCGGCGGATTTTTTCTGGTTTTGGATGCGGAAAAGATTTTTTATAAAGAAAAGGAACTGGAAACTAACGGAAAAATCAGATTTTTTGAACCTGTTCGGGATGAGCAGATCGCAAGCGAATACGCGGCGTTAAATTTACATTACGGAACAAAAATTCGCGTTGCGGCGGAACTGAACCGCGAGGAAAGATTCTTAAATCCCGGCGGAGTTTCATTTACGGAAATTCTCGGTCAAAAAGACATACACGCCACCGCTACAATTAAAAGTCCGCTTTTAATTGAAAGACTCGAAGATAGACAAATATTTTCGCCGTTTGCGTGGATTTATGATTATCGGCAGGATTTGATCGAAACCTTCAGCCGCAAATTTAATACAAACACTTCGGGAATTCTAATCGCCTCGACGCTCGGAAACCGCAATTATCTGACAAAGAACACGGCGGAGATTTTCCGCGAAGGCGGCACATTTCACGTGCTTGTAATTTCGGGTTTGCACATTACATTCATCGGCGGAATTCTGCTTTTGATCGTCCGCACTTTTACGCGGAAAAGAGTTTGGCAATTCGTTATTACGAGTTCGGCACTTTGGATTTATTCGCTCGCCGTTGGTGCGGAAATTCCCGTCATTCGGGCGGCTTTGATGTTCACGATTCTGCTTTTTTCATTCGTCATTTACCGACGCGGAACGCTTCTCAACGCTCTCGGTGCGTGTGCGTTTTTGATTCTGCTTTGGCGACCTGCGGATTTATTTAATCAATCATTTCATCTGACATTTGCAAGCCTTGTCGGAATTATCGCCGTTGCATTTCCATTGATCGAAAAACTGCGTGCTATCGGCGGTTGGATGCCGTCCGCCGAAACGCCTTTTCCGCCGAATGCTTCGCGGCAGATTAAAACCTTCTGCGAGATTTTTTATTGGAACGAGCAAAAATGGGAAAGAACTCTGCGGGAAAATATCTGGGAATGTCATATTTTTAAATCCGATTACGGAACACGGCTCAAAAATTACGGTTTGCAAAAGCCTCTGCGGTGGATTTTTGAAGGAATTCTCGTTACGGCAATCGTGCAGATTTTTCTTCTTCCTTTTTTAATTCTGTATTTTCACAGACTTTCTTTTGCTTCCGTTTTATTAAATCTTTGGGTTGGATTTTTTGTCGTTCTGCAAAATTTAACGGCAATTGTCGCCGCCGTATTTTCACAAATCAGTGATGTTTTGGCTCTGCCGTTTATAAAACTTACGGAGATTTTTAATTGGATACTGTTAAGTGTTCCGCAGGTTTTTATTGAATTCGATCTTGCGTCAATTCGCGTTCCGATTTATTCGGGCGAATTGAAAGCGGTTTATTTGCTGTATTTTCTGCCGCTAATCGTTTTGACCGTTTTCTTAAATATTTGGAATCCGTTTTCTTTGAGTCGAGAGTCGAGAGTCGAGAGTGGAGAGAGAAGAAAAAATATTTTTATAGCAAAAAGAGTTTTACTTTTTCACATTTTCACGTTTGCACTTTTCTTCTTTCTCATCGTGTTTCATCCCTTTAGCTCGCCGAATGCGGACGGGAAATTGACGGTTGATTTTTTGGATGTCGGGCAGGGCGATTCGGCTTTGGTCAGGTTTCCGAATGGCGAAACGATGCTGATTGACGGCGGCGGACGGTTTAAATTTAATGAGAATTTTATTGAACGCGACGATGGCGGAAAGGAATTTTTCGAGCCGGATATGCAGGGCGTTGGCGAAACCGTCGTGTCGGAATTTCTTTGGGAAAAAGGTTATTCAAAAATTGATTATCTGCTTGCATCACACGCCGATGCCGATCATATTCAAGGCTTGATAAATGTCGCAAAAAACTTTCAAATCAAAGCGGCATTTGTCGGCAGGGAAGCATTTGATGACAAAGATTTTGCCGAATTTGCAAAGGTTTTGGAAAGAAAAAATGTTCAAATTATTAATCTATATCAAGGAAATGAATTTGAGATCGGCGGAGTAAAAATTGATGTTCTAAATCCCGTTTTTTCACAAACTTCAGGAAATTCGGCGAATAACGATTCTTTAGTTTTGCGTCTGATTTATGGAAGCAGAGAATTTTTATTTACGGGCGATATTGAAAAGGAAACGGAAAAAGAACTGCTTACAAATCCGGCGTTTTTGAGATCCGATATTGTCAAAGTCGCCCATCACGGAAGCCGCACGTCTTCGATCGGGGAATTTATCGAAGCGACAAAAGCCGAATATGCGGTAATTCCCGTCGGCAGAAAATCGCGTTTCGGGCATCCGCATAAAGAAGTCATCGAGCGTTGGAAAAATTCGGGAGCAAGGGTTTTGACAACCGGAGAACGCGGAGCGATCACAATTTCAACCGATGGAAAAAATCTGGAAATTCAGACGTTCAAAGAATAAAAAATATAATTTAAAACAAGAAAACCCGATAGATTTCAAAAAATCAAAACCTCCGAGCGTTCCTAAAGTTTCCTATATTGCTTACATTTATACGCCAATATCTTTTAAATGTCAAACATTTTTTGTTAAACGCAGCCGGAATCAATGTTTAAAGTGTCTGTAACCCGTAAATGCCATCGCAATATTGTGTTCGTCGGCGGCTTCGATGGATTCTTCATCGCGGATCGAGCCGCCGGGTTGGATGATTGCCGTGATGCCGAATTTGGCGGCTTCGTCAACATTGTCGCGGAACGGGAAAAAAGCATCGGAAGCAAGTGCCGTTCCTTTAATTTTAAGATCGGTTTTTTCCGCCCGCATCGCCGCGATTCTTACCGAATCAACGCGGTTCATCTGTCCCGCACCGACTCCGACGGTTTGCACGTCGTTGGCGAAAACTATTGCGTTTGATTTAACGTGCTTGCAGACCTTCCAAGCCAACATCATCGCTCTGATTTCAGTTCCCATCGGTTCGCGTTTCGTAACGAAATTCAGATTTTCGGCAGTTAAACTCAATAAATCCTGATCCTGAACAAGAAATCCGCCCGAAATCTGTCTGAATTCCAAAGGATTTCTTTCGGCTGAATTATCAACTTTCAAGACACGCAGATTTTTCTTGGATTTGAAAATTTCAAGTGCCTCATCAGAATAATCTGGAGCGATGACGACTTCGGTAAATACTTTGTTTATTGCCTTTGCAACTTCCGCATCGGCTTCGCGGTTCATTGCGACAATTCCGCCGAATGCGGAAACGGGATCGGTTGCCAAAGCTCTTTTGTGAGCTTCGAGATTGTTTGTTCCCAAACCGACTCCCGAAGGATTCGTGTGCTTGATAATCGCCACCGCCAATTCGTCAAAATCGCTCGCAATTCGCCAGGCGGCTTCCGCGTCAACATAATTATTAAAAGACATTTCCTTGCCGTGCAATTGTTCGACGTTGGCGATTCCGCCCGCTTCATCCGTGTCATAGATCGCCGCTCTCTGATGCGGATTTTCGCCGTAACGCAAGTCCGTAACTTTTGCCAGACCGATGGAAATTAAGGACGGCAGAGTTTCGCCCGCTTCGTCCAGTTCGATTGTTTCCGTTTCGCCTTCCGTTTCTTCTTCGATTTCAACAAATGCCAGATTGCCGAAAGGATTAAGCGGTTCGAGATATTCTAAATCTTCCTGCGAAAGCTGTTCGGCGAGATAACCGGAAATTGCCAGATCGTAATAAGATGTCCGCGTGTAAGCTAAAGCCGCAAGTCTTTGCCGAGTTTTAAGTGAAAGCGAACCGTCATTTTCTTTGAGTTCTTCAATTAAATCTTCGTAAAGCCTTGCGTCCGTTACAACGGCGACATCACGCCAGTTTTTTGAAGCGGAACGAATCATCGCCGGTCCGCCGATGTCAATTTGTTCGACGGCTTCTTCCAATGAAACGCCGTCTTTTTCAATCGTTTCTTCAAATGGATAAAGATTAACGACCACCAGATCAATCGGTTCGATGTCGTGAGTTTTCATTGCTTCCAAGTGTTCTTCATTATCACGCATAGCGAGAAATGCTCCGTGAATCTTCGGATGCAGAGTTTTGACTCGCCCGCCCATCATTTCGGGAAATTCCGTTATATCGGCAACTTCCATAACTTCAACGCCGTTTTCCCGTAAGGTTTTTGCCGTGCCGCCGGTTGAAATTATTTGGACATCGAAGTTTCTTAATTCCTTGGCAAATTCGACAATTCCCGATTTGTCGGAAACGCTTATTAATGCTCGTTTTATTTTTCTTAATTTACTCATATTTAAAAACTAAAATAGCGGTCAAATTCAAAAGACCGCTTTATATTTGGTAAAAATTAAATTATCCGAAAAAACTAAATCCGCCGAACCTTCCAACTAGAAAAAAAATCTTCCCCAAAAAAGGAGGCTCAACAAAAATGCGACTGTATAAATGACAACTTTGATTATACTCATTAAATTATTTATCCTTAAAAAGTCGGGAGCATACAAAAGGTTACGACCAAAAAACTATTTTAGTTCCGTGTTTATTGAGATGTCAACATTGATTTACAGGTTTTCTTTTCCCGCTTTATTGATTTCGCTGATTTTTCTGCTAAATGTTCAAACATTTTCGCAGGATGTTTTTGCGAGTATAAAAATTGCATCCGCCGCAAATCCGGTAATAAAGATCGAAGTTAAATTTAGTAAAGAAAATCATTTGATAAAGAAAAAATGGTCTTTTTCAAATAATTATGCGGATGCGGAAAGACTTGAAAGGCGAATTAGGAATTTTAAGGTTTTTAATAAATCAGACATCGAAATTCCGCATAAAAAGTTTGCCGACGGCGAATTTACTGCCGAAAATGAAGCGGGAAGTTTTTCTTATGAAGTTGATCTGAATGTGCCGGAAAATAAATCCTTGATGGCTCATATTTCCTGGATTGACAAAGAAAAAGGCTTGTTAATGCTGAATGATCTTTTTCCGAATTTCGGTAAGGAAAATATTTCCGCACGAATTAAATTTGAATTGCCGGAAGATTGGCAAATCTCGACAAGAGAAAAAAGTGCCGGAGAAAATGAATTTCAAACAGATGATTTGGAAAAAGCGATTTTTTTGATTGGAAAAGATTGGCGTGAAAAAGAATTTACGGTTAAAAATACAAAAATTAATTTTGTGTTTTCGGGCGAATGGCAGTTTTCGGACGCGGAAGCGTCGGAAATGGCTCGGAGTATTTTAAGTGAATACGACAAATTATTCGGCGAAATACCGTTTGAAAAAACGCAGATTTATTTGATTCGATTCCCGAAGGAAATCGAAACGGGACGCTGGCGGGCGGAAACACGCGGGGCGAATACGGTTATTTTGTCGTCTTCGATGCCATTTAAAAGTCAGGCGATTCAGCGTCTGCACGAACAACTGCGGCACGAACTTTTTCATCTGTGGATTCCGAATTCTCTGAATTTAAGCGGTGATTATGCTTGGTTTTATGAAGGTTTTGCCGTTTATCAGGCTTTAAAAACGGGCGTTTGGCTGGGACAGATTCGGTTTGAGGATTTTTTGAATACGATCAGTCAGGCTTACAATATCGTCAACCGCTTCGGGCAAAATTATTCGCTCATCGAGATTTCCAAAAACCGCTGGCAGACGGGAAGTGAAAGCGTCTATGCAAAGGGTTTGCTCGTTGCTTTTTTGTGCGATGTTGCTATTTTGGAAAAAAGTAGAGGAAAACGGGATTTGGACCAAGTTTTTTTGGAAGTTTATCAAAAACACGGCAAATCCAATGTTAAAAAAGATGCCGACGAAAGTGTTTTGCGGGTTTTGAACGATTTTGACGAATTGAAATTCATAATTGAAAAACACATAAAAGGAACTGAAAAAATCGGCTTGGCAAATTATCCGACCTCAATCGGCATCAAAAACGCGGGAACGTCTTCCGAGGCAAAATTCATATTAAAGGAAAAATTACGCGGACGGGAAAAAGCCATTTTGGAAAAGTTAGGCTATAATAGATGGCGGGAAATTTTAAGAAGATCGAGATGAATTCACAGATGTTAATAAAGAAAATATTTGTTTCAGGCATTGTTTTATTTGCAGTTGCGGTAATCAGCGGCTGCGGTCTCGTCAATGCCGTAAGTGAAAATGTTTACAGCACATTCGGACTTACGGGAACGGGAACGGTGATCGCCCAGCGGGCAAATATACGCAGCTCGTATGCGGTTGTGGCGGCAGACCTTTTGGAACTCAAACGCGGGCAGCAGGTTGAGGTTTTGGATGAAACGACGTTTGAAAACACCGTCTGGTATCGCGTCCGTGCGTTTGACGAAGACGAAACCGAAGGCTGGATCGAAGCACAGCACATTATCAGAGAAGAAAATCTGGACAGATCGAGAAAACTCGCCGAAGAAGAAAAAACTCTGCAGCCGCAAGCCATCGGACAACTGCGTGCCGCAACGAATTTACGGCTTACACCCGAACAAAAGGAAGATAATATCTTGCTTCAACTCGATAATGGTGCGACCTTTGAAATTATTGATTGGCAGTATGTAAAATCGGATCAGCCTAAAGAAAAAGTGCCTGAAAACGAAGAAATCAAAGCCGCCGAAGAAAATAAAAAGGACGAACCGGCAAAACTCGATGAAACCTATGATATGTGGTATAAGGTGCGGCTCGATCCGTCGGTTTCGCCCGCTCCGATGGGTTGGATTTACGGTAAACAAACCGATCTGCTGATACCGAGCGACGTTGTTTATTACCAAACCAATGACCGAAAATTTGTAAGTTGGCAAAGACTCGATGATTACGAACCGTCCGAAGAGGTTTCCAATAATAATCCGGGTGCAAAGGTTTCAAAACCGGGCAGTTGGGTGATCCTGACAAGGACGAATGATGTTAAGGAAATTGACGGAATCGAGCCGGATTTTGACGACATACTGGTTCTCGGTTACGACAAATACAATCAGGAACACTACACCGCTTACAGCACACACAGGGAAAATCTGGATGTTTGGGGGAAGTTGCCGCTCAAATTAGAAGGTTCGGGCGACAGCAAAACATTTACGGTCAAATTCAGAAACGCTTCCGGCGAAATGGAGGAACAGCGTTTTGTTCTGTTCAAGGATAAATCGAACCGCCTGCGGGTTACGCCGCCGGAGGTTATGAAAAATCTGAAGGAAAATAAAAAGAAAAAGTAAATAAATGAACGAAGAATTGATTCCGAATGAAAATCCCTTCCCCGAACCCGTCGAGATAAAAATTACCGACACACTCGATCTGCATTCGTTCCAGCCGCGTGATGTCGCTTCGGTGGTCGAAAGTTATCTCGACGAAGCCCGCAAAAAAGGTTTCCAAACCGTCAGAATAATTCATGGCAAAGGAGTCGGCGTGCAGAGAGAAATTGTCAGAAATATCTTATCAAAAAAGGATTTTGTGAAATCTTTCAGAAACGCTGATGAACTTTCGGGCGGCGGGGCGGGAGCAACAATCGTAAAATTTTAACTTATTTATTTGCCTGTGTTAAGATTGTTAATGTAAAACATTAATATTGTTTTAATAAAATTGTTTAAAATTTTTGTGCAACAAATTTACCGATTTAAGTCATCATAGTAAAAGTTTTCGTGTAGAAAACGGAGGAATTAAAAACTATGCAAAATTCTTTTAAGGAAAATGAGATTAAAAATACGGACATAAAACTTTCGTTTTTAAAAAGAACCGGAAAGAGAAATTATGCAATAGCGAGCGGAGCTATTTTTGCGATAATTGTTTTTCATTTTGTTTTTCAATTTTCTTTTATCCAAAGTGAAAATTTCAGATCGCTGCAAAATCTGACCTTGACCGGACAATTTAACGATACCCGGCAGATTGCGGAAAATATCGTTGTGCCTGAAATAAATAAAGCTGAGGAAGAAGATGAAAAGCCGAAAGTTAAAATAAAAACGGAATATCAAACGAAGAAGCCTGACGTTACGAAAAAGCCGGAAATTACTCCGCCTCCGATTCAATCCCGCCGCAAAACCGCACCTGTGCGAACGATTATAAAAAGAAAAGTGCCGCAGCCGGAGACAAGAGCCGAGCAGCTTCGCCGAGCCGAAAGAATTTTGACGGGTGCTTGAAAGTCCGCTGAATTTGTCTAAAGCAGAATTGAAATTTGAGGAAGAAAAATGAATTATCCGGGTTTTATGATCTTTGGATACAAAGGTTTTGTAAAATTTACAACGGCTTTTTTGCTGAGTTTTATCATCGCTTCAGGTTCTTATGCCCAAAATTATAAAAATATTCCCGTAAAAAAAGAGCGGCTCATCAAGGCACTTCGTTCCAGACAACTGCAAACCCGCGATATTGTTGCAATAATCAAATCCAACGGCGTAAATTTTGCACTTACGCCGGAAACGAGAAAAGCCTTGATCGAAGCCGGAGCAAGACCCGAAGTGATCGAAGCCGCCGACGCAAATTTACGTCTGCCTTCTGAAGAAGACAATTTTACAGTTAAAAACGGCAAGTCTTCGGCGGATTATGACGATCTGATAGATCAAGCACTTTACGTCTATAAAGATAAAAACAATCCGAAGGATGCCGTTCAATTCCTGCAAACCGCCGTCAAAATAAAACCGGACGATCCGGCGGCATTTCAAATTCTCGGCTTTATAAATCTCTACGGTCTGAACGATCTGCCAACCGCCCGAAAATATATGAAGGAAGCGATTGCCAAAGGCGGCAGCGGAGTTTTCCGCGTCTATCACGACGATGACGGAGATTTTGTCAAACGCTGCACGGGTTCGCTCTATATTTCGCCCGACAGCATCAGATACGAATCGGACGACAACATCCACACATTTGAAACCTCGACGGCAAGCGTTGATAAGGTCAAACTCGACCGCGAAACAAACAGGAATTGGAAAAATCATCCGATCTTCAAAGTTTTTCTAAAGATCGGCAGCGAAAAAGCCAAATTCAGATTCGCCCCGATCAACGGCAAAGAAGCCGAATCGAGAATGGCGGCTCAACTTTTCCTCGAAGCAAAAATAAATATGAATTATTCGGGAAAGCGGAATAATTAGGCATTTGGTAAATTTTTACAACAAAGTTTTCGGCGGAACGTATTTTCCCGGTTCGGGTGTTTTACTAAAAATTAAAAGGCGTTGAATGAGGCTTAATTCCCGTTCGGGAGTTTTCGGGATTTCCGTATATTCGATGGCGACCTTGCCGTTTTCTTCAAAAATCTTGTAATAATTAAGCCGAAAAGTCGGATAATAAACGGCGGGAAGATATCCGAAAATGACGGGAATTCGTTTCAGAAGTTTAAGCCAGGTTCCCGTATTCAAGATCGCCCGTCCGTCTTCTTCGACAAGAAAGGCATCGTGCGTGTGTCCGAAAATATACGCGGCAACCTGCGGATTTGCGGCAAAGATATTTTTGGCGTGAGTTAAATATCCGTCATTCGGAGCATAGATCGGAACGTCTTCCGTTTCGGGCAAAATCTGCATTCTGATAAGTATTTTGCGGATGTCGCGGTAAATAAAAAACAGCGGAATGCTGACTGTGAAAATAAAAAACCAAAAAATCATACTTACAAAAAGTATCGTTTGCAGGATGTTTCCGAAAACTCCAAGACTCCGCGTTAGAGGATTATTGAGCAGATAATTGACATCGAAAATGCCGACGAATTTTAAACCCTGAGCGACCAAAGCCAGAATCGTAATCGTCAATAAAATAAGAAATGGAAATAAAACCCAACGAATTACGGGACTCATTTCGTTATAAAAATAATTTGAAATTATCCAGTCGGGAAGCTGTCGAACATCAACCGAGCGTATGTCTTTGAGCCAATCGGTCGTCCCGAAAACCGAATAACGGCTTGCTCCGGCAACCGTCTGTTCGGTAATGTAATAACCGATCGGTTGGGCAAACGGATTTCCATAATCCGGCGACGCATTAAAATCATCAATCTGCTGACCGTGTTCGATCCAAATCTGTCTGTCGCCGACATTCCGCACAATCGAAATTCCGGTATCGAGTGAAATATTAAATGCTTTCAACTTTTCGTGATATTCACGATAACAAGCCAGATCATAATCGTGATTCCCGACCATCAAAGTTATCCGAATCTTCTCACCCGTCTGCCGCAACTGCTCAAAAATCTCCGTGTGATGTTTAACGATTTCATCAAGTTTCATCGTCCCTTCAACCGTCGTCAACTCCCAAAAGCCAAACGCATCGCCGTTAATTATCAACTCCGTCCGCTTATCTTC